>NZ_JBALMR010000061.1:0-51405 GCF_036963165.1 Bacillus sp. JJ675
AGAATCCGCTGCCGACGACCCTCATTTGCAGGCCGTCTTCGGTTTCAGACCATTCAAGCTCATAAATCGTCCTGACTTTATCTTTCACCTCGGTTTTGGCCGTGCAAAAACTTGTGAAATCGTGGGTGCCGACCAAAAACCGCGATGCTTTCTCCACCTTCTGCATATCGAGTTCGTACGGGATGTGATATGCGTAATGGCGTTTGAACACATTCGGGTATCTTCCCCTGTAAATCATGTACCTGTATTCTTTTTTCTTTGCAGAAAACCGCGCATGAAACTGGTCATCGACAACCTCCGCTTTCGTGACCGCTACATCGTCAGGAAGCAGAGCATTTAAAGCATACGGCCATTTTGCCACAGGGATGGAAAGCGGACTGTCAAAATGAATCGTCTGTCCGACCGCATGAACGCCGCTGTCGGTTCTTCCGGATGAAACGACGGGAATGCGCTCCTTCGTTTTATGAAGGGTTTTCAGCGCCTTTTCCAGCTCATCCTGCACGGTTCTCTGCCCAGGCTGGACCTGATAACCGTAAAAAAGATGTCCGTCGTATGAAATGGTGCACTTTACTCTCATCATGTATCACCTAAGTCCGCAATAGGATTAATAAGGCTGCAAGAATGACTAAAATGAGGAGAACGGCAGTGTCCTTCCCTTTCCATGTCAGCTGCCTGTACTTCGTACGGCCTTCCCCTCCCCGGTAGCCGCGCGCCTCCATCGCCGTCGCCAGTTCTTCAGCTCTTTTAAAGGCGCTGACAAACAGCGGGACAAGAAGGGGAACGACCGCTTTGACGCGGTCTTTCAGCGGACCGCTTGTAAAATCTGCGCCTCTCGCCATTTGCGCCTTCATGATCTTATCCGTCTCTTCGATAAGAGTCGGTATAAATCGAAGCGAAATGGACATCATTAAAGCGAGTTCGTGAACGGGCAGCTTCAGTTTTTTAAACGGGCCGAGCAAACGCTCAAGCCCATCCGTTACTTCGATCGGAGTGGTTGTCAGCGTTAAAAGCGTCGTGATGACGATCAAATAAATAAACCGAAGCGAAATAAAAATGCCCTGAACAAGACCCTGCTCATAAATTTTAAATAAGCGGAGATCGGCGAGGACGGGTCCTTCACGCGTCATTAGGATATGGAGCAGAAACGTAAACAGCACGATCCATACCACCGGTTTCATCCCTTTTAAAAGAAAGCGGACGGGGACTTTCGACAAGGCGGCCGCAAGAACGGTAAACACGCCGAGCAAAGCGTATGTTACGGTGTTATTGGCAAAAAAAACGATAAAGACGAAAAGAAATATGGATAACAGCTTCGTACGCGGATCAAGACGATGGATAACCGAAGAACCAGGAACATACTTGCCGATAATGATACTATCCATCATAGGGCATTTTCCTCCTGAAAGAGCGCTTTAATTTCGGAAGCCGCTTCTTCGATCGTCAGGATCGGCGATTTAAACCTGATGCCGAATGCCTCTTCAAGCCGTTTTTGAAATTTAATCGTTTCCGGCATATCAAGGCCGAAAGCCGAAATTTCATCGCTTTTTGAAAAGATCTCGCGAGGGGTTCCTTTTGCTTTTACAGTCCCCTTGTGCATGACGATCAGCTCGTCGGCATATGCTGCTGCGTCTTCCATACTGTGGGTGACGAGAATTGTCGTCAGCTTTCTCTTTTTGTGCAAATCGTAAAACATGTCCATGATTTCTTTGCGGCCTCTTGGATCAAGCCCTGCAGTCGGTTCATCGAGAACGAGAACCTCGGGCTCCATCGCCAGCACTCCCGCAATTGCCACGCGTCTCATTTGTCCGCCGCTCAGCTCGAACGGAGACCGGTCGCTCAGCTCCTCAGGCAGTCCAACAAGCTTCAGCATTTCCCTTGCCTTTTCTTCAGCCTGCTTTTGGCTTACCCCAAAATTGACGGGTCCAAAAGCAATGTCCTTTAAAATCGTTTCTTCGAACAGCTGGTGTTCCGGAAACTGAAACACGATGCCGACTTTTTTTCGGAGCGCTTTTAAGTGCTTATTCTTTTTTCCTGCTTCAATCACTTCTTTACCGAGGCGGATCTGTCCTTTCGTCGGCTTTAACAGCCCGTTCAGGTGCTGAAGCAAGGTCGATTTCCCTGACCCTGTATGCCCGATAACGGCGACATAGCTTCCCTCGTTGATCACGGCATTGACATCGTAAAGCGCCAGGCGTTCAAAAGGCGTTTTCATCTGGTATCGGTGCTCTACATCTTTGATCGCAATGTCCATAGCTCATTCACCAATCCTTCTTGTGTCAGATGATCGCCGTTTACAGCCAGTCCTCTTTCTTTTAAGAGCCGGCCAAGCTGAACGGAAAAAGGCAGGTCAAGTCCGATTTCAATGAGTTCTTTATCGCGGCGGAAGACTTCTTCCGGCGATCCTTCGGCATATTTTTTTCCGCCGTTCATGACGATGATCCGGTCCGCCTTTGCCGCCTCGTTTAAATCATGGGTAATCGAAATGACCGTCACCATTCCTTCGTCTTTTAACCGTCTGACCGTCTCAAGCACTTCCTCTCTTCCCATCGGGTCGAGCATTGAAGTGGCTTCATCAAGGATCATGATGTCAGGCCGGGCGGCAAGCACTCCCGCAATCGCCACACGCTGCTTTTGCCCTCCTGAGAGATGGTGCGGCTCTTGATCGAGAAAGTCCTGCATATTCACCTGTTGAACAGCCCAATCTACCCTTTCCACCATGTCTTCTCTTGGAACGCCGTTGTTTTCTAAACCAAAAGCCACATCATCGCGAACGGTGGTCCCGACAAATTGGTTATCGGGATTTTGAAAAACCATGCCGACTTTTTTCCTGACATCCCAGACCGTTTCTTCTGTCAGCTTGATGCCGCCGACTTCGATCGATCCTTCATCAGGCAGAATCAGGCCGTTTAAAGCCCGGGCAAGCGTCGATTTCCCTGAACCATTGTGGCCGACGATCGCGAGCCATTCTCCTTTCGAAACATGAAACGATACATGATCAAGCGCAGCACTGTCCGCGTCTTTCTGGTAACGGAATGTGATATCCTCTACAGCTATCAATCGCTCTTGATTCATTTTGCCCATCCGGCCTCCTCTCATCTAAAAACTCTGCTTATCTGACTATTCGTTAACGACAAAAAAACCCGATATCTAAAAAAAGGGCATAGATCCAGTTAAAAACTGTCCCGCCCTTCTTTAGACACACAATATATGTGATTAAACCAATTCGATGATAGCCATTGGTGCTCCGTCACCACGGCGAGGACCAAGCTTCATAATGCGTGTGTATCCGCCTTGGCGCTCTTCATAACGAGGTGCTACTTCAGAGAAAAGTTTTTGAAGTGCATCTTGGTCTTTCTCTGCGTCTGCTACCTCGTTGCGGATGTATGCAGCTGCTTGGCGGCGTGCGTGTAAATCTCCACGCTTGCCAAGTGTAATCATTTTTTCTACAACAGAGCGAAGTTCTTTCGCGCGAGCTTCTGTTGTTTCGATTCTTTCGTTGATGATCAAGTCTGTTGTAAGATCACGCAGCATTGCTTTACGCTGTGCACTAGTGCGTCCCAGTTTTCTGTATGACATGTGGTGTCCCCTCCTTTATTGAAATACTCTATCTGAAATAAAAAACACACGAAAATCCTAGTTCACATGGAAACTAGTCAATCGTCTTTGCGAAGGCCGAGTCCAAGCTCTTCAAGTTTCGCTTTCACTTCTTCAAGTGATTTGCGACCCAGGTTGCGAACTTTCATCATATCTTCTTCAGTCTTGTTCGCAAGCTCTTGAACCGTATTGATGCCCGCACGTTTCAAGCAGTTGTAAGAACGGACGGAAAGGTCAAGTTCTTCAATTGTCATCTCCAGAACTTTTTCTTTCTGATCCTCTTCTTTTTCAACCATGATTTCAGCATGCTGGGCTTCGTCGGTCAAGCCGACAAAAATATTAAGGTGTTCAGTTAAAATCTTTGAACCAAGCGCAATCGCTTCTTTTGGTCCAGTGCTTCCATCTGTCCATACGTCAAGCGTAAGTTTGTCATAGTTTGTAATCTGACCCACACGAGTATTCTCTACTTGATATGAAACGCGAGAAACAGGTGTATAGATGGAATCAATCGGGATGACGCCAATCGGCTGATCGTCTCTTTTATTCGCATCAGCTGGTGTGTACCCGCGACCTCTTTGAGCTGTTAAGCGAACTCGGAAACTCGCGTTTTGGCCAAGAGTCGCAATGTGAAGATCAGGATTCAAAATCTCAACATCACTGTCGTGGGTAATATCAGCAGCCGTTACAACTCCTTCACCCTGAACATCAATCTCAAGCGTCTTCTCTTCTTCAGAGTAGATTTTCAATGCAAGTTTTTTAATGTTTAAGATAATCGTTGTAACATCTTCAACAACGCCTTCAATCGTCGAGAATTCATGCAGTACACCATCTATCTGGATCGATGTTACAGCGGCACCAGGGAGTGAGGATAAAAGGATACGACGTAAGGAGTTACCCAAAGTTGTACCATATCCACGCTCAAGTGGCTCTACGACAAATTTACCATACTTGGCATCGTCGCTGATTTCAACCGTTTCGATTTTTGGTTTTTCAATCTCGATCATTTCATAAAACCCTCCTTCAAAACGTCGAAACCCCGGACAGAATTCCTCTCATTCTATCCGAAATTCCCCATTGTTTAGTCCCGTATGTGCTCAGGCAACGAGTGTGCATTCGTTTTATAAATTAACTGTATCATAACCCATTATTGACAGGGACACAAAATCTATACAAACAAATTACACGCGGCGACGTTTTGGCGGACGGCAACCGTTATGAGGAACAGGCGTTACGTCTCTGATCGCAGTAACTTCAAGTCCGGCAGCTTGCAGTGCACGGATTGCAGCTTCACGGCCAGAACCCGGTCCTTTAACAGTAACTTCAAGAGTTTTCAGTCCATGTTCCATTGAAGCTTTTGCAGCTGTTTCAGCGGCCATTTGTGCAGCGAATGGAGTGGATTTACGAGATCCTTTAAATCCTAGAGCTCCGGCACTTGACCAAGAAAGAGCATTGCCATGAACATCAGTAATTGTAACGATCGTGTTGTTGAAAGTTGAACGAATATGAGCGATTCCAGATTCAATATTCTTTTTCACGCGGCGTTTACGCGTGTTTGATTTACGAGCAGCAGCCATTGTTCAAATACCTCCCTTGCTTATTTTTTCTTGTTAGCTACAGTACGACGCGGACCTTTACGAGTACGCGCATTGTTTTTCGTATTTTGACCGCGAACAGGCAATCCGCGACGATGGCGAATTCCGCGGTAGCTTCCGATTTCGATCAGACGTTTGATGTTAAGAGACACTTCACGGCGAAGGTCACCTTCAACTTTCAATTTGTCGATCGCGTCACGGATTTTACCAAGTTCCTCTTCAGTCAAATCACGAACGCGAGTATCTTCAGAAACACCAGCTTCTTTTAATACTTGCTGAGCCGTTGTACGGCCGATTCCATAGATGTATGTCAATGAAATAACAACACGTTTGTCACGTGGGATATCTACACCAGCAATACGAGCCATTCTCTCTCGCACCTCCTTAAAAATTAGCCTTGTTTTTGTTTATGCTTTGGATTTTCACAGATCACCATTACTTTTCCTTTTCTGCGAATGACCTTGCATTTTTCACAGATCGGTTTAACTGATGGTCTCACTTTCATGTGTTTCCAACCTCCTTCAATTTCCGGAGTGCCTTATTTGTAACGGTACGTAATTCTACCACGAGTTAAGTCATATGGAGATAATTCTACCGTAACTTTGTCTCCAGGTAAAATGCGAATGAAGTGCATACGGATCTTACCGGATACATGAGCCAAAACCGTGTGGCCATTTTCAAGTTCAACTTTGAACATTGCGTTTGGCAGCGTTTCGACTACTGTACCTTCCACTTCAATTACATCGTCTTTCGCCATTCAAGTGTTCTCCCTTCTTCAAATCAGTAACTTGCTCTCTGACAAATTTCAAAAGAGAATATCTCAATTTTCCATTTGTCACACGCCCAGTTTCGTTTATACTGTTCTGAACTTCCGGAGATACGCAATCATAAAAGGTTAAATGATTGATATTCTTTTTCTTAGGAGAATGAAATTTACGTTTTTCTCCGTCTGCTACCAGCACATGATGATGATCGAAGATATCGATAACAACTGCGTATTGGTTCGTTTCGCGTCCTCGTGTAATACGTACGAACTGTCCAATTTCAGGCGTTTTCCGAATCATCTCATTCACCTAGGCTTTTGTCAGTATATCAAAACCTGTCTCCGTAATCGCAATCGTGTGTTCAAAATGAGCACACTTTTTCCCGTCCACAGTAACAACCGTCCAATTATCAGCCAGCGTTTTGACATACCGGCTGCCTGCGTTGACCATCGGTTCAATGGCCAAGACCATGCCGGGCTTTAACCGCGGACCTTTATTCGGCGGACCGTAGTGAGGAATTTGCGGGTCCTCATGCAGATCCTGCCCGACCCCATGTCCGACATATTCCCTGACAACAGAAAAATGTTCGCTTTCGACATACGTTTGTATTGCGTGGGAAATATTCGACAAACGTTCTCCCGGTTTTGCTTCCTGCAAGCCTCTATATAAAGATTCCTCTGTCACGTCCAGCAGCTTTTGATCCTCATCGCTGATCGTTCCCACTGGATACGTCCATGCAGAGTCACCATGATAACCGTTTAGCTTCGCACCGATATCGATGCTGATGATGTCTCCGTCACGAAGCACCCGGCTTCCAGGTATACCGTGAACCAGCTCTTCGTTGACTGAAACGCAAATGCTCCCGCGAAAACCATTATACCCTTTAAAAGATGGGATTGCACCCTGCTTCGTAATAAAACGTTCGGCAATTTGATCCAATTCTTTTGTCGAGATTCCGGGTGTAATGTGCTTTTTAAGCTCCTCGTGAGTTAAAGCAACAATCCGGCCTGCTTCACGCATGATTTCGATTTCTCGGGGAGTTTTACAAATAATCATTTGTCCCGGCCTCCGAGAAGCTCTTTTATATCTGCGTAAACTTCATTGATGTGCTGTTGCCCTTCAATGTTTACAAGATATCCTTTATCCGCATAAAAATCGAGTAAAGGCTGAGTCTGCTTCAAGTTGACCTCAAGACGCGTGGATACCGTAGCCTCATTATCATCTTCGCGCTGATAGAGTTCTCCTCCACACTTGTCGCATACATTTTCCTTTGCAGGCGGATTAAAGACTAAATGATAAGTTGCACCGCAATTTTTGCAGATTCTGCGCCCAGTAAGACGTTCCATCAAGGCATCTTTATCGACTTGAATATTGATGACATAATCAATCGACTTGCCCAGTTCTTTAAGAATTTCCTCTAGTGCCTCAGCTTGAGCGACTGTTCTCGGAAATCCGTCCAGAAGAAAACCCCGGTCACAATCATTCTTGCCAAGTCTCTCCCTGACAATACCAATCGTCACTTCATCCGGAACAAGTTCACCTTTATCAATGTATGATTTGGCTTCAAGTCCAAGATCCGTTTCTTCTTTCATGGCAGCGCGGAACATGTCTCCTGTTGAGATATGAGGTATCCCAAAATCGTCAACAATCCGTTCAGCCTGTGTTCCTTTACCGGCTCCAGGCAGTCCCATTAAGACTAAGTTCATTTCGGATTCCCCGTCCTCTCTATTTTTAGAGGGAATGGGCACATCCCATTTCCTCTAGTGCTTCATAAATCCACGATAGTTTCGCTTCACCAGCTGGCTTTCAAGCTGCTTCATAGTTTCAAGTGCTACACCGATCACAATCAGCAAGCTCGTGCCGCCGATTTGTGCAGAAGAAGGCAGCCCAGCAAAATTAACGAACAAGACAGGAAGAATGGCGATCACAGCCAAGAATATGGAGCCGACAAATGTAAGTCGATACAAAATGCTCGTAATTCTTTCCTGAGTCATTTTTCCTGGACGAACTCCCGGAATATAGCCACCTTGTTTTTTAAGATTATCGGCCATTTGCTCAGGGTTTACCTGGACAAATGCATAGAAGTAGGTAAAGGCAATAATCAATGCTGCATAGACGCACATTCCGACCGGATGCGTGTAATCAAACGTTTTTTGGATCCAGTTCGTTACATCGTTGGAGCCAAAGAATGATGCCACGGTCCGCGGCGTAATGATAAACGAAACAGCAAAGATGACCGGAATGACACCCGCCGGGTTAACTTTCAGCGGCAGATGCGTTGACTGACCGCCAGGAGCAGGTGAACGGCCTGAACCTTTTGCATATTGAATTGAGATTTTTCTTACCGCCTGTTGAATAAAAATAACTCCAACGACGATCGCCAAAATCGCAACCAATATAATGACAACCTTTAAGATTTGCATGAATAACTGATCTCCAGCATCTACAAACTGCTGAGCATAGATCTGATTGATCGTCTGCGGAATACCGGCAACGATACCAGCAAAGATGATGATGGAAATTCCGTTGCCAACTCCATGAGCCGTGATTTGTTCACCGAGCCACATTAAAAAAGCAGTTCCGGCAGTGAGTACAATCGCAATGGTCAAATAAGTGCCGACTCCCGGGTCATTGATTAACGCGCCGCCGGCCATGTTATTAAACCCGTAGGACATACCTAAAGCTTGGATGAAACCAAGAACGATTGTGAAGTACCTTGTGAACTGAGCTAATTTACGGCGGCCAACTTCACCCTGCTTCGACCATTCCGTGAACTTCGGAACAACATCCATCTGCAAAAGCTGAATGATAATTGAAGCGGTGATGTATGGCATAATCCCCATCGCGAGAATGGAAAAGTTGTATAATGCACCGCCGCCAAATGTGTTTAGGACCCCAAATACGCTCATTTGATCCTGTGCCTTCAGAACCTCTGTATTTACATTCGGCACAGGAATGAATGAACCGATACGAAAGACGATAAGCATTAAAAGAGTGAAGATAATCTTATTCCGAATATCCTTCACACGCATAAAATTGGAGATTGTCTTAAACAAGTTAGATCACCTCAGCTGTACCGCCAGCAGCCTCAATTGCTTGTTTAGCAGAAGCGGAGAATTTATTGGCTTTAACAGTTAATTTCTTTTCTAATTTACCGTCGCCAAGAATTTTCACTCCAGATTTCAACTTGCTGATTACACCTGTTTCTAAAAGAAGTTCAGGAGTAACTTCCGTCCCTTCTGCAAAGCTGTTGAGTTTGTCTAGGTTGATCACAGCGAATTCCTTGCGGTTGATGTTTGTAAAACCGCGTTTAGGAAGACGTTGGAATAAAGGCATTTGTCCACCCTCGAATCCAGGACGTACACCGCCGCCAGAACGAGCGTTTTGACCTTTATGACCTTTACCAGCTGTTTTACCGTTACCTGAACCAATACCACGACCTACGCGGTTGCGCGTTTTGCGTGAACCTTCTGCGGGCTTTAATTCATGAAGTTTCATTAGGACACCTCCTTAGCCTATCATTTATTTTTATTGTTGTTCTTTAACAGAAACTAAATGAGATACTTTGTTGATCATGCCGCGGATCGCAGCGTTATCTTCGTGAACAACGGTTTGGTTTGTTTTCTTTAAACCAAGCGTTCTCACAGTGATGCGCTGATCTTCCGGACGGCCGATTACACTGCGTTTGAGGGTAATTTCTAATTTAGCCATTAATGTTCCCTCCTTATCCTAACAGTTCTTCTACAGATTTTCCACGAAGCTTCGCAACATCCTCAGCGCGCTTCAGTTCGCTCAATCCTTGGATTGTTGCACGGATCATGTTGATCGGTGTGTTAGAACCTAAAGATTTAGAAAGGATATCAGATACACCGGCAAGCTCAAGCACCGCACGTACTGGGCCTCCAGCGATAACTCCCGTACCTTCAGAAGCAGGTTTTAACAAGATGTTTCCTGCACCGAAATGTCCGATGATTTCGTGTGGAATTGTAGTTCCAACCATTGGTACTTCGATCAAATTCTTTTTCGCATCTTCAACAGCTTTGCGGATCGCTTCCGGCACTTCTTGTGCTTTACCAGTTCCGAATCCGACGTGACCGTTCTTGTCACCGACAACGACTAGAGCTGCGAAACGGAAACGACGACCACCTTTAACAACTTTCGCTACGCGGTTAACCGTAACTAAGCGTTCTTCTAACTCTAATTTGCTTGGGTCAATACGACGCATATTCACATGTCCCTCCTTCTTTTATTAAAATTCCAGACCAGCTTCGCGTGCAGCGTCAGCCAATGCTTTTACACGTCCATGATACAGGTATCCGCCACGGTCGAACACGACGTTTTTAATACCTTTCTCAGAAGCGCGTTTTGCAACAAGCTCTCCAACTTTTGCAGCCGCAGACGTATCGCTGCTTTTTTCAGCGTCAAAGTCTTTATCAAGAGTAGATGCACTCACAAGTGTAACACCGTTCACGTCATCGATCACTTGTGCGTAGATATGTTTGTTTGAACGGAAAACATTTAGGCGAGGTCTCTCAGGCGTTCCTGAAAGCTTCGCGCGAACACGGGCGTGTCTTTTAAGACGTGCAGCATTCTTGCTTGTTTTCGTAATCATCCAGAGTCACTCCTTTCTCACTTTAAGCGGTTTTACTTAGCAGATTTACCTTCTTTACGACGAACCATTTCTCCTTCATAGCGGATCCCTTTGCCTTTGTAAGGCTCTGGAGAACGTACAGCGCGGATGTTTGCAGCAGTTGCTCCAACACGCTCTTTATCTGTACCTTTTACGACTATTTTCGTTTGAGACGGAACTTCGATTTCAATTCCGTTTTCAGGAACGATTTCTACCGGATGAGAGTATCCAACGTTCAAAACAAGTTTGTTTCCGGACTTAGAAGCACGGTAACCGACACCGACTAATTCCAAACCTCTTTCAAAACCTTTAGATACACCTTCAACCATGTTTCCGATGATGCTGCGTGTCGTACCATGCAGCGCGCGATGTTCTTTGTTATCAGAAGGACGTTCTACAGTAAGTACATTGTCCTCAATTTTAATGTTCATATCAGGATGAAACGTACGAGTTAATTCTCCTTTTGGTCCTTTCACGGTTACAGTGTTGTCGTTAAGAGTAACTGTAACGCCAGAAGGAATCTCAAGTAGCTTCTTACCTACACGAGACATACCAAGCACCTCCATTCATGTTAAACTTCTTACCAAACGTATGCTAAAACTTCTCCGCCAGCTTGTTTAGCGCGGGCTTCTTTATCTGTTAACACACCATGTGATGTAGAAAGAATCGCGATTCCAAGTCCGTTCAGTACGCGAGGCACTTCGTTTGACTTAGCGTATACGCGCAGACCAGGTTTGCTGATTCTTTTAAGACCAGTGATGACACGTTCGTTGTTTTGTCCGTATTTCAAGAATACACGGATGATGCCTTGTTTGTTGTCTTCAATGTATTCTACGTCACGGATGAAACCTTCTCTTTTCAAGATTTCAGCGATTTCTCTTTTCAATTTAGAAGCGGGGATTTCAAGCTTCTCATGACGTACCATGTTTGCATTACGAATACGAGTCAGCATATCTGCAATCGGATCTGTCATAACCATTATTTAATAACCTCCTTCCCATTAACGGGGATTACCAGCTGGCTTTTTTAACGCCAGGAATTTGTCCTTTATATGCAAGTTCACGGAAACAAATACGGCAAAGTTTAAATTTACGAATTACAGAGTGCGGACGGCCGCAGCGTTCGCAGCGAGTGTACTCTTGCACTTTAAACTTCGGTGTGCGTTTTTGTTTCGCAATCATTGACTTTTTAGCCACGATTTCGCCTCCCTTTCATTGATTATTTCTGGAATGGCATACCTAATTGAGTTAATAGTTCACGAGCTTCTTCATCCGTATTGGCAGTCGTTACGATAACGATGTCCATACCGCGAACTTTAGTTACCTTATCATAGTCAATTTCAGGGAAGATCAGCTGTTCTTTAATTCCCAGCGTGTAGTTTCCACGTCCGTCGAAAGACTTTTTAGAGATACCGCGGAAGTCGCGTACACGTGGTAAAGAAACAGAAATCAGTTTATCAAGGAAATCATACATGCGCTCTCCGCGAAGAGTTACTTTCGCACCGATCGGCATTCCTTCACGAAGACGGAATCCAGCAATAGATTTCTTCGCACGAGTAACGACAGGTTTCTGACCTGCGATAAACGTTAATTCTTCAACAGCGCTATCGATCGCTTTAGCGTTTTGAACAGCGTCACCAACACCCATGTTGATTACGATTTTTTCGATTTTTGGCACTTGCATCACAGATTTGTAATTAAACTTGTTCATTAATGCAGGTGTAATTTCTTTAGTGTATTTTTCTTTAAGGCGGTTCATGAGATAGACCTCCCTTCCTTTATTACTAGTTATCTAGAACTTGCCCAGATTTTTTTGCAATACGAACTTTTTTGCCATTTTCAACTTTGTATCCTACGCGAGTCACTTCACCTGTTTTAGGATCGAGCGGCATTACGTTTGACACATGAATTGGCGCCTCTTGGTTTAAAATTCCGCCTTGAGGATTTGCTTGCGTCGGTTTAGAGTGCTTCTTCACCATGTTGACACCCTCAACGATTACGCGGTCTTTTTTAGGGAACGCTGCAAGGATCACTCCTTGTTTCCCTTTATCTTTACCAGAGATAACCATTACTTTATCGCCTTTTTTAACATGCATCCTGATCGCACCTCCTTAAGTCCGGCATTGATATCATTAAAGTACTTCTGGAGCTAGAGAAACAATTTTCATAAAGTTGTTGTCACGAAGTTCACGTGCTACAGGTCCGAAGATACGAGTTCCGCGCGGGCTTTTGTCGTCACGGATGATAACACATGCATTCTCATCGAATTTGATGTAAGATCCGTCGTTTCTGCGCGCACCGCTTTTTGAACGAACGATAACAGCTTTTACGACATCACCTTTTTTGACAACGCCTCCTGGTGTTGCTTGTTTAACCGTGCAAACAATGACATCACCGATGTTAGCCGTTTTACGTCCGGAACCGCCAAGAACTTTGATCGTCAGAACTTCACGAGCACCAGAGTTGTCAGCTACTTTTAAACGAGTCTCTTGTTGAATCATTATTTGTTACCTCCCTTCGGAAAAAGGTTTCCGAACTTTATTAGATAATAACAGCTTCTTCGACAACTTCAACTAGACGAAAACGTTTAGTCGCAGATAATGGACGAGTTTCCATGATCTTTACGATGTCTCCGATTTTAGCCTGATTATTTTCATCATGTGCTTTGAATTTTTTAGAGTACTTTACGCGTTTACCGTAAAGAGGGTGTTTTTTGTAAGTTTCTACAACAACAGTGATGGTTTTATCCATTTTGTCAGAAACGACACGTCCTTGGTAAACTTTGCGCTGATTGCGTTCGCTCATGTTTTAGAGAACCTCCCTCCGGAATTATTTGTTGGCAGCAATTTCTCTTTCCCGAATCACAGTTTTCATGCGCGCGATTGACTTGCGCACTTCACGGATGCGAGCAGTGTTTTCAAGTTGTCCTGTCGCTAATTGAAAGCGAAGATTGAAAAGTTCTTCTTTAAGAGACTTTACTTTTTGTTCAATTTCAGCAGTGGTAAGGTCACGAATTTCATTAGCTTTCATTTGATTCACCACCAATTTCTTCACGTTTTACGAACTTCGTTTTAATTGGCAATTTGTGAGATGCAAGACGAAGAGCTTCACGAGCGACTTCCTCAGACACACCAGAAATTTCAAATAAAACTTTGCCCGGTTTTACAACAGCTACCCATCCTTCAGGAGCACCTTTACCGGAACCCATCCGAACCTCTAGAGGCTTAGCTGTGTATGGTTTAGAAGGGAAAATTTTGATCCAAACTTTACCGCCACGTTTCATGTAACGAGTCATCGCGATACGGGCAGCTTCGATTTGGCGGTTTGTGATCCAAGAAGCTTCTTGAGCTTGGATACCGTATTCACCGAAATGCACTTCAGTGCCGCCTTTGGCACGGCCGCGCATTTTTCCGCGATGCTCTCTGCGATATTTAACGCGTTTTGGCATTAACATATTATTTTCCTCCTTCCTCAGTTTTCTTCTTAGTAGGAAGAACCTCTCCACGATAGATCCAGACTTTTACACCAAGCTTGCCGTAAGTTGTGTCAGCTTCTGATGTAGCATAGTCGATGTCAGCACGCAATGTGTGCAATGGAACAGTTCCTTCACTGTAGTATTCAGAACGGGCGATATCTGCGCCGCCAAGACGACCGGATACCATCGTTTTCACACCTTGTGCACCAGCGCGCATTGTGCGTTGGATTTGTTGCTTTTGCGCACGACGGAATGAAATACGGTTTTCCAATTGACGAGCGATATTGTCTGCAACCAGCTGAGCGTCAAGATCAGCTTTTTTGATTTCAAGAATGTTGATGTGTACACGCTTGCCAGTAAGGTTGTTAAGGGCTTTGCGAAGCGCTTCGACTTCAGAACCGCCTTTACCGATAACCATACCAGGCTTAGCTGTGTGGATCGTAATGTTTACACGGTTTGCCGCACGCTCGATTTCCACTTTAGAAACAGAAGCGTCAGACAGGCGTTGATTAATAAATTCACGGATTTTAAGATCCTCATGAAGGAAGTCAGCGTAATCTTTGCCAGCGAACCACTTAGATTCCCAATCACGAATGACTCCGATACGAAGACCGACTGGATTTACCTTTTGACCCACGAGTTATCCCTCCTTCTTTTCTGATACAACGATAGTAATGTGGCTCGTACGTTTGTTGATTTGGCTTGCACGTCCCATAGCGCGAGGACGGAATCTTTTCAACGTAGGGCCTTCGTTCACGTAAGCTTGAGTAACAACCAGGTTGTTAACATCCATCTCATAGTTGTGCTCAGCGTTAGCGACAGCAGATTTTAAAACTTTTTCAATAATCGGGGAAGCAGCTTTTGGCGTGTGGTTCAAAATCGATACTGCTTCACCTACTTGCTTGCCTCGAATCAGGTCCATTACTAGACGTGCCTTACGAGGAGCAATACGGACTGTTCTTGCGACAGCTTTAGCTTGTTGCATTTAAAAGCCTCCTCTCATTAGCGTCTTGTTTTTTTGTCATCACTAGCATGACCTTTGTAAGTACGAGTCGGTGCGAATTCACCCAACTTGTGACCTACCATATCTTCAGAGATGTAAACAGGCACATGTTTGCGTCCGTCATAGACTGCGATTGTGTGACCGATAAATTGCGGGAAAATTGTAGAACGGCGAGACCAAGTTTTTACAACTTGCTTCTTATCCGTTTCATTTAATTTCTCGATTTTTGTCATTAGATGATCATCGACAAATGGTCCTTTTTTCAAGCTGCGAGCCATTTTGGAACCTCCCTTCGTGATTGCACTACGGTCCGATAAGAACCGTAGACAACCCCGTTATTTATTTTTACGACGACGTACGATGAATTTATCTGATTTGTTCTTTTTCTTACGGGTTTTGAATCCAAGAGTTGGTTTACCCCATGGAGACATAGGTGATTTACGTCCGATTGGAGCGCGTCCTTCACCACCGCCGTGCGGGTGATCGTTAGGGTTCATTACAGAACCGCGAACTGTAGGGCGAACGCCTTTCCAGCGTGAACGTCCCGCTTTACCGATGTTGATCAGTTCGTGCTGTTCGTTACCCACTTGACCGATCGAAGCGCGGCAAGCAGAAAGAATCATGCGGACCTCACCGGAGTTAAGACGTACAAGAACGTATTTACCTTCTTTACCAAGAACTTGGGCAGATGTACCAGCAGAGCGTACAAGCTGTCCGCCTTTTCCAGGTTTTAATTCGATGTTGTGCACAACTGTACCAACAGGGATGTTGATAAGTGGAAGTGCATTACCTACTTTAATGTCAGCTTCTGGTCCTGACATAATTTCAGTTCCTACTTGCAGGCCCTTAGGAGCCAGAATGTAGCGTTTTTCTCCGTCTACATAGTTAATTAGAGCAATGTTCGCTGAACGGTTTGGATCGTATTCAACTGTAGCAACGCGTCCAGGTATACCATCTTTATCGCGTTTGAAGTCGATAATACGGTATTGGCGTTTATGTCCGCCGCCTTGATGACGTACAGTCAATTTACCTTGGTTGTTGCGTCCGCCTTTTTTGTGAAGCGGGGCAAGCAAGGATTTTTCCGGCTGATCTGTCGTGATTTCAGCGAAATCAGAAGATGTCATGCCGCGACGTCCGTTTGAGGTCGGTTTGTACTTTTTAATCGCCATTTTGAATTTCCCTCCTTCTTTTTACAAGTGATTAAGCTTCAAAAATTTCGATTTCTTTGCTGTCTGCAGTAAGCTTCACAATTGCTTTTCTGCGACGGTTTGTCATACCAGAGTAGCGGCCGACACGTTTGAATTTCCCTTTGTAGTTCATAATGTTGACTTTTTCAACCTTCACTCCAAAGATTTCTTCAACTGCGTCTTTCACTTCTGTTTTATTAGCTTTAACGTCTACTTCAAACGTATATTTCTTTTCAGCCATTAAATCAGCAGAACGTTCAGTAATGACGGGGCGCTTAAGAACATCACGAGGATCTTTCATTATGCAAGCACCTCCTCTACTTTTTCAACCGCTGCTTTTGTCATCACAAGCTTCTCGTGACCGACAACATCGAGAACGTTGATTCCGTTAGCTTCAACGACCGTAACTCCCGGAAGGTTGCGAGCAGATAGCGCAACTGTTTCGTTAGCATCTGCAGTTACGATTAAAGCTTTTTTCTCGATAGACAGACCTTTAAGGATGGCTGCCATTTCTTTTGTTTTAACCGCATCAAGAGTAAGATCTTCAAGAACGATCAAGTTGTTGTCCTGCACTTTAGAAGACAATGCTGATTTGATTGCCAAGCGGCGAACTTTTTTCGGTAATTTATAAGAATAGCTGCGTGGTGTCGGACCGAATACGATACCACCTCCGCGCCATTGCGGTGAACGGATAGATCCCTGACGGGCACGCCCAGTACCTTTTTGACGCCAAGGTTTGCGACCTCCGCCACTAACTTCAGAACGATTTTTGACTTTGTGAGTTCCTTGTCGCAAGGAAGCTCTTTGCATAATAATAGCGTCGAATACCACGCTCTCATTCGGCTCGATTCCAAATACAGAGTCGTTTAATTCGATATCACCAGCAGTAGAACCGTTTTGGTTGTATAATGCTACTTTTGGCATGATCAATTTCCTCCTTTCCTAAGAGAATTATTTAGATTTAACAGCACTTTTTACAGTGACTAGTGATTTTTTTGCACCAGGAACGTTACCTTTAACTAAAAGAAGATTGCGCTCAGCATCAACTTTTACGATTTCAAGGTTTTGAACAGTGATTTGATCTCCGCCCATACGTCCAGGCAACAGCTTTCCTTTGAATACACGGTTAGGGTCTACCGGTCCCATTGAACCAGGACGACGATGGTAGCGGGAACCGTGAGACATAGGTCCGCGAGATTGTCCGTGGCGTTTGATTGCACCTTGGAAACCTTTACCTTTTGAAATTCCTGTTACATCTACGATATCTCCGTTAGAGAAAATATCAACTTTGACTTCCTGACCAACTTCATACGCATCCATATCCACTCCGCGTAATTCTTTAACGAAGCGCTTAGGTGCAGTTTCCGCTTTTGCGACGTGTCCTTTTTCCGGCTTGTTGGCAAGCTTTTCACGCTTGTCTTCAAAACCGATTTGGATCGCTTCATAACCGTCGTTTTCAACTGTTTTCTTTTGAAGTACAACGTTAGCTGCAGCTTCGATAACAGTTACCGGAATAAGATCACCGTTTTCTGCGAAAACTTGCGTCATACCAATTTTTCTTCCTAAGATTCCTTTGGTCATTCGTCACACCTCCTGTTAAGATCATTCTATATTTAGATTAAAGTTTAATTTCGATATCAACACCAGATGGTAAATCCAAACGCATAAGAGCATCGACAGTTTGCGGTGTTGGGTTCACAATGTCGATTAAACGTTTATGTGTACGCATTTCAAATTGCTCACGAGAATCTTTGTATTTGTGCACCGCACGAAGGATTGTGTATACTGATTTCTCAGTTGGCAACGGGATCGGACCAGATACGCTGGCACCGGAGCGTTTAGCCGTTTCAACAATCTTTTCAGCGGATTGATCAAGGATTCTATGATCATACGCTTTTAAACGAATACGAATTTTTTGTTTTGCCATTATTTTCCCTCCTTTTCGCCTACTTACATTAGACAATTCTCCGTGAGAAAAACCTGAATCACCTTGCCATGGCAAAGCGGCCGGGTGTGTCAGCAACCTCTCACTTCATCGCAGTCAAAGACCAACATGCACTATTATACAAAATTTATAGGCATGTTGCAAGGCAATATTCAATATTACCGGCATTTGCACACTTTTTTAATTATACAGATCAAACCTCAGGTTATCAAGGACTTATCAGCGGAAAAATTCTCCCATTATATCTAGTATAATCACACATGAACTAAGGACGCCCAAATAAAAAAACGAGACCCTAGCGGATCTCGTTTTTCATTTTATTAGTATTATTCAACGATTGAAGTAACAACGCCTGAACCAACAGTGCGTCCGCCTTCACGGATAGAGAAGCGAGTACCGTCTTCGATCGCGATGTTTGAGATCAGTTCAACGTTCATTTCAATGTTGTCTCCAGGCATAACCATTTCTACGCCTTCTGGAAGCTGAATGATACCAGTTACGTCAGTTGTACGGAAGTAGAACTGAGGACGGTAGTTAGAGAAGAATGGAGTGTGACGTCCGCCTTCTTCTTTAGAAAGAACGTAAACTTCAGCTTTGAATTTTTTGTGTGGAGTGATTGTACCTGGTTGAGCAAGTACTTGGCCACGTTGGATTTCTTCACGAGCTACACCGCGAAGAAGCGCACCGATGTTGTCTCCAGCTTCAGCATAGTCAAGAAGCTTACGGAACATTTCAACACCTGTAACAGTTGTTTTCTTGTTTTCTTCTTGAAGACCGATGATTTCAACTTCGTCACCGACTTTAACTTGACCGCGTTCTACACGACCAGTAGCAACAGTACCACGACCAGTGATTGAGAATACGTCCTCAACAGGCATCATGAACGGTTTGTCAGTTTCACGTTCTGGAGTTGGGATGTACTCGTCAACAGCAGCCATAAGCTCAAGAATTTTTTCTTCGTATTGAGCGTCGCCTTCAAGAGCTTTAAGAGCAGAACCTTTGATAACTGGTACATCGTCACCAGGGAATTCGTACTCAGAAAGAAGATCGCGAACCTCCATTTCAACTAGTTCAAGAAGCTCTTCGTCGTCTACCATGTCGCATTTGTTCAAGAATACAACGATGTAAGGCACGCCTACGTTACGAGAAAGAAGGATGTGCTCACGAGTTTGTGGCATTGGACCGTCAGCTGCAGAAACAACTAGGATCGCTCCGTCCATTTGCGCAGCACCAGTGATCATGTTTTTAACATAGTCAGCGTGTCCTGGGCAGTCAACGTGTGCATAGTGACGAGTGTCAGTTTCGTACTCAACGTGTGCAGTAGAGATTGTGATTCCGCGCTCACGCTCTTCTGGAGCACCGTCGATTTGATCGTATGCACGAGCTTCTGCTTTACCTGATTTAGATAGAACAGTTGTGATAGCTGCAGTTAATGTAGTTTTACCATGGTCAACGTGTCCAATTGTACCGATGTTGGCATGTGATTTGGAACGGTCGAATTTTTCTTTAGCCATTCTGAAAATCCTCCTTAAAAGGGTTTATTTTAATATATAGAGTGATAGAAAGTGAAAGCTGTGTTTCACTTTCTCATCTTACAATAGTAGTTATACTTTAATGAAGCGGCAAAATCAATTATTCGCCTTTATTTTTTTTGATGATCTCATCAGCGATGCTCTTAGGCACTTCTTCGTAGTGATCGAAGACCATTGTGAACGTACCGCGTCCTTGTGTGTTTGAACGGAGCGCCGTAGCGTAACCGAACATTTCAGAAAGTGGAACCATCGCGCGAACGACTTGAGCGTTTCCGCGTCCTTCCATACCTTCTACGCGACCGCGGCGTGATGTGATGTCACCCATGATGTCTCCCATGTATTCTTCTGGGATAACGACTTCAACTTTGGAGATCGGCTCAAGAATAACCGGGTTACACTTGCTTGCCGCGTTTTTAAGCGCCATGGAAGCAGCGATTTTAAACGCCATTTCGTTAGAGTCGACATCGTGGTAAGAACCATCAAACAGTTTTGCTTTGATATCGATGACAGGGTAGCCTGCGATAACACCGTTTTGCAGTGCATCTTCAAGCCCTGCTTGAACAGCCGGAATGTATTCACGAGGAACGACACCGCCGACGATTGCATTTTCGAATTCAAAGCCTTTTCCTTCTTCGTTTGGAGAGAATTCAATCCAAACGTGACCGAATTGTCCGCGTCCACCGGATTGACGTACGAATTTACCTTCAACTTGCGCGCTCGCACGGAATGTTTCGCGATACGCAACTTGAGGAGCACCGACGTTGGCTTCCACTTTAAATTCGCGTTTCATACGGTCAACGATGATATCAAGGTGAAGCTCACCCATACCGCCGATGATCGTTTGGCCTGTTTCAGCGTCAGTATGCGCACGGAACGTTGGATCCTCTTCAGCCAGTTTAGCCAGTGCAGTAGACATTTTGTCTTGGTCTGCCTTAGATTTAGGCTCGATCGCAACGTGGATAACAGGCTCAGGGAATTCCATTGATTCCAGGATAACAAGGTTTTTCTCGTCGCATAGCGTGTCACCAGTTGTCGTATCCTTTAGACCTACAGCTGCTGCGATATCCCCTGCGTATACAGTTGAGATTTCTTCACGGCTGTTGGCGTGCATTTGCAGGATACGTCCGACGCGCTCACGTTTGCCTTTTGTTGAGTTTCTTACGTATGAACCGGAATCAAGCGTTCCTGAGTACACACGGAAGAACGTCAGCTTACCAACGTAAGGGTCAGTCATAACTTTGAACGCCAATGCTGAGAAAGGAGCATCGTCAGAAGACTCACGAGTAACCTCTTCATCAGAATCAGGCAGAATACCTTTGATTGCCGGTACGTCAGTCGGAGCTGGCAGGTAGTCAAGAACTGCGTCAAGCACTAATTGAACACCTTTGTTTTTGAAAGCTGAACCACATAGAACCGGGTAGAATTCTACGTTACAAGTTCCTTTGCGGATTGCCGCTTTCAGCTCGTCAACTGTGATTTCTTCGCCTTCCAAGTACTTCATCATAAGCTCTTCGTCAAGCTCAGCAACAGCTTCAATCAAGCTTGCGCGAAGCTCTTCGGCTTTGTCTTTGTACTCAGCAGGGATTTCACGCGCATCAGAGCGTGTTCCAAGATCATCTTCGTAGTAGTACGCAACGTTTTCTACAAGGTCAATGATCCCTTCGAAGTTGTCTTCAGCGCCAATCGGTAATTGGATCGCGTGAGCGTTCGCCTCAAGACGGTCTCTAAGAGTTCCTACAGAGTAAAGGAAATCCGCACCGGTTTTGTCCATTTTGTTGACAAATACGATACGAGGTACTCCGTAAGTTGTCGCCTGACGCCAAACTGTTTCAGTTTGCGGCTCAACGCCTGATTGCGCGTCAAGAACGGCAACGGCACCATCAAGTACGCGCAGGGAACGTTCAACTTCAACCGTGAAGTCTACGTGTCCTGGTGTATCGATGATGTTAACGCGGTGTCCTTTCCATTGTGCTGTCGTCGCAGCAGATGTAATCGTGATACCGCGTTCTTGTTCCTGCTCCATCCAGTCCATTTGGGAAGCCCCTTCATGAGTTTCACCAATTTTGTGGATACGGCCTGTATAGAACAAGATACGTTCTGTTGTAGTCGTCTTACCGGCATCGATGTGAGCCATGATTCCGATATTACGAGTTTTTTCTAAGGAGAACTCTCTTGCCATTGGGTCTTTTCTCCTTCCTTCTAGGAAATAATATTTTGTCGCGTAAGATTACCAGCGATAGTGAGCAAACGCTTTGTTCGCTTCAGCCATCTTATGTGTATCTTCACGTTTCTTAACAGCAGCGCCAGTATTGTTGGCTGCATCTAAAATTTCGTTAGCCAAACGCTCTTCCATCGTTTTTTCTCCGCGGAGACGAGCGTAGTTTACTAACCAGCGAAGTCCAAGAGTCGTACGACGTTCAGGACGAACCTCTACAGGCACTTGGTAGTTCGCACCACCTACACGGCGTGCTTTAACTTCAAGTACAGGCATGATGTTTTTCAATGCTTGTTCGAAAACCTCCATTGCATCGTTGCCGGTACGTTCTTTAATGATATCGAATGACTTGTATAGGATTGTTTGAGCTTTGCCTTTTTTACCGTCGATCATCATTTTGTTGATCAAACGAGTAACCAGCTTAGAGTTGTAAATTGGATCAGGCAAAACGTCTCTTTTTGCTACAGGACCTTTACGTGGCATCTGATTAGCCTCCCTTCTCTTGTTACGGGTTTCAAGCAGAGGGGGGTTTTTCACGGCATCTGATACAGCACGGAAACATCCGCTTCCCGCGGAAGTCCGATACCCTAACAGCTTTGCCAGATTTCCCCGCTTTTAAAAACCCTTTTCTTTGTATTTAAACTGAATTATTTTTTCTTAGGACGTTTTGTACCGTATTTAGAACGGCCTTGTGCACGGTTTTCAACTCCGGCAGTATCAAGCGCGCCACGCACGATGTGGTAGCGTACCCCCGGTAAGTCTTTAACACGTCCGCCGCGGATCAATACGACACTGTGCTCTTGCAGGTTGTGTCCGATACCAGGAATGTAGGCAGTAACCTCGATTCCGTTTGTTAAGCGAACACGGGCATATTTACGAAGCGCTGAGTTCGGCTTCTTCGGTGTCATTGTACCAACACGAGTACATACCCCGCGTTTTTGTGGTGAAGATACGTTAGTGTGCTCTTTCTTAAAGCTGTTGTATCCTTTGTTAAGTGCAGGAGACTTTGAAGTTTCTACTTTGTTCACGCGTCCCTTGCGTACTAACTGATTAATTGTAGGCATGTTGTATTTCCTCCCTTCATCATGTTTTATAACCCACATACCCAGGTGGTTCATTTAAAACCAAAAAACAATGTCTTTGCATGCAAGCAAAAACAACGAGTACGTTATTGAATAATGGCAACAGCTGCCGCTCCGACTTCAATTCCGCAGGCTTTGCCGAGCTTCTTCATGGAATCTGCCATGGAGACGGGAATGCCTTGTTCGTTTGCCAGATTGATAACACCTGTCGTCAGACAAGGATCTGCGTCTTTCGCTACGACAACTTCTTTGACAGAATTGCGTTTGAGAGCTTTAACTGTCTGCTTCGTACCGATAATAATAGATTGAGCCTGTGATACTTTATCATAAGACATTATACATCCTCCAAAGTAACAGGTTTAAATTGAGCACCTTGGTTATATTATCATCCTGAAAGAAGGATGTCAACACAGTATGACAATTTTTAGTGACATCCTTCTTTAGGATATTTTAAATCTATTCTGCCGGAACCATTTCTTCTGAAGATTCAACTTGTAAAACCGGCTTTACTTTGCGGTAGTTCAGCATACCCGTTCCAGCCGGAACAAGTTTACCGATGATAACATTCTCTTTCAGGCCGAGAAGTTCATCGCGTTTTCCTTTGATCGCTGCATCTGTCAGGACGCGTGTTGTTTCCTGGAATGATGCGGCGGACAGGAAGGAATCCGTTTCAAGCGATGCTTTGGTGATACCGAGCAGTACAGGACGTCCTGTCGCAGGTCGTTTTCCTTCAAGCAACACTTTTTTGTTCGCTTGGGTAAACTGGTGAATATCGAGCAATGTACCAGGCAGCACTTCTGTGTCGCCGGCATCGATGACACGAACTTTGCGAAGCATTTGGCGAACCATAACTTCGACGTGTTTATCCCCGATTTCAACCCCCTGCATACGGTAAACCTTTTGCACCTCGTGCAGAAGATATTCCTGAACCGTCGTGATATCCGTTACTTTCAGAAGCTCTTTCGGGTCAACCGAACCTTCTGTCAGGACTTGGCCGCGGGAAATCTTCTCGCCTTCGGTTACTTTCAGGCGTGCATTGTAAGGCGCCGTGTATGAACGGGTTTCAACTTCGCCCTGCACCACAATTTCCTGCTGCTTGTCACGGACTTCATTAATTTCGGCTACGACACCGTCAATTTCGGAGATCGTCGCCTGACCTTTAGGGTTACGCGCTTCAAACAATTCCTGAATACGCGGCAAACCTTGTGTAATATCGTCTCCGGCAACACCGCCCGTATGGAAGGTACGCATTGTAAGCTGTGTACCCGGCTCACCGATGGATTGGGCAGCGATGATTCCGACTGCTTCACCGACTTCAACATCGGTTCCTGTCGCAAGGTTGCGGCCGTAGCATCGTTTACATACCCCGTGTGACGTATTACATGTAAATGCGGAACGGATCCACACTTCTTCAATGCCTGCTTCAACGATTTCCATTGCTTTGTCTTCGTCGATCAGCTCGTTTTCCTTCACAAGGATTTCCCCTGTTTCAGGATGTTTGACAGGCTTTCTCGCAAAGCGGCCGATGAGGCGCTCTTCAAGACGCTCGATTACTTCTGTACCTTCCGTGATGGCTTTCGCAAGGATACCGCGGTCAGTACCGCAATCCGTCTCACGGATGATGACGTCTTGGGCAACGTCTACGAGACGTCGCGTTAAGTAACCTGAGTCAGCTGTCTTAAGGGCTGTATCAGCAAGACCTTTACGCGCACCGTGAGTGGAGATAAAGTACTCCAATACTGTTAAGCCTTCGCGGAAGCTTGATTTGATCGGGAGCTCGATAATCCGTCCGGCCGGGTTGGCCATCAGTCCGCGCATTCCCGCAAGCTGCGTAAAGTTCGAGGCGTTACCCCGGGCTCCAGAGTCACTCATCATGTAGATCGGGTTGATTTCATCCAAGGACTTCATCAGCTTGCCTTGGATCGTATCCTTAGCCGCGCTCCAGATGGAGATGACGCGTTCATAACGCTCTTCTTCCGTAATCAGACCGCGTCTGAACTGCTTCATGACGTTGTCGACTTTTCCTTGGGCTTCTTCAAGGATTTCCTGTTTGTCATCCAAAACGACGATATCGGAAACACCGACCGTAATTCCGGCTTTTGTTGAATATTTAAAGCCGAGGTTTTTCATGCGGTCAAGCATTTTGGACGTTTCGGTAATGTGGAATCTTTTGAAGATCTCCGCAATGATTTTACCCAATATGCCTTTTTTGAACGGCGCGTTGATTTCCTGATTGCGGATTGCCTCTTTTACATCGGCGCCGTAATCAAGGAAGAAGCGCTCAGGCGTTTTTTCCTCAATGTTGCTCTTCGTCGGTTCATTAATGTATGGGAACGACGGCGGAAGAATCTCGTTGAAGATCAGCTTTCCGACTGTCGTGATCAAAAGTTTTGAACGCTGTTCTTCAGTGAATGTTTCATTTTTCAGCGAGTTGACCGCAACGGCCACTCTCGTATGCAAATGAACATATCCGTTTTGGTAAGCAAGCAGCGCTTCATCCGTATCTTTGAAAATCATGCCTTCGCCGACAGCGCCAGGGCGTTCAAGCGTGAGGTAGTAGTTTCCAAGCACCATATCCTGAGACGGCGTAACAACCGGTTTTCCGTCTTTCGGGTTCAGGATGTTTTGCGCAGCAAGCATAAGGATGCGGGCTTCAGCTTGCGCCTCTGCTGATAAAGGAACGTGGACCGCCATTTGGTCACCGTCAAAGTCAGCGTTGTACGCTGTACATACAAGAGGGTGAAGACGGATGGCACGGCCTTCAACAAGCGTTGGTTCAAACGCCTGAATCCCAAGTCTGTGAAGCGTAGGTGCACGGTTGAGAAGAACCGGGTGCTCCTTGATGACTGACTCAAGAACATCCCAGACTTCAGGCTGAACGCGCTCGATTTTGCGCTTCGCACTCTTAATGTTATGGGCAAGGCCCTTTTCAACAAGCTCTTTCATTACGAAAGGCTTGAACAGTTCCAAAGCCATTTCTTTCGGCAGTCCGCATTGATACATTTTCAGGTTCGGACCTACGACGATAACCGAACGGCCTGAGTAGTCAACACGTTTACCGAGAAGGTTTTGACGGAAACGGCCTTGTTTACCTTTCAGCATGTGAGAAAGGGATTTTAACGGTCTGTTCCCCGGACCGGTAACAGGACGGCCTCTGCGTCCGTTATCGATTAATGCGTCAACGGCTTCCTGAAGCATGCGCTTCTCGTTTTGAACGATGATGCTAGGCGCTCCAAGATCCAGAAGACGTTTTAAACGATTGTTGCGGTTGATAACACGGCGGTACAAATCGTTCAGATCGGAAGTCGCAAAACGTCCGCCGTCAAGCTGCACCATTGGTCTCAGCTCAGGAGGAATAACCGGAAGAACATCAAGGATCATCCAAGATGGTTTGTTTCCGGAATTACGGAAAGCCTCCAACACTTCAAGGCGCTTGATCGCACGGGTGCGGCGCTGTCCTTGAGACGTTTTCAGCTCTTCTTTAAGCATATCGACTTCTTTTTCGAGGTCGATATCCTGAAGGAGCTTGTGAATTGCTTCAGCTCCCATTGAAGCTTGAAACTTATTGCCGTATTTATCGAGGTATGCACGATATTCTTTTTCAGAAAGAAGCTGTTTTTTCTCAAGCGGCGTGTTTGCCGGGTCTGTTACGACATAAGAAGCAAAGTAGATGACTTCTTCCAATGCGCGCGGAGACATATCCAGCACAAGACCCATGCGGCTTGGGATTCCTTTAAAATACCAGATGTGAGAAACCGGGGCAGCCAGTTCGATATGCCCCATTCTCTCACGACGGACTTTAGCCCGGGTTACTTCAACTCCACAACGGTCACAAACAACGCCTTTATAACGAACCCGCTTGTACTTTCCGCAATGGCATTCCCAGTCCTTTTGGGGACCGAAAATGCGCTCGCAGAACAGACCATCTTTTTCAGGTTTCAAAGTACGATAGTTGATTGTTTCAGGCTTTTTCACTTCTCCGTAAGACCATGAACGGATTTTGTCAGGTGAAGCGAGACCGATGTTCATATACTCAAAATTGTTCACATCCAGCAAGGGGCCTACCTCCCTTTCAATCTTCGGGTTATACCCATGTCACTTGCGTAAATAATTTCGTTTATTCTTTCGTGACGACATCACGTTCTATGTCAGCAGAAACAAACTCTTCGGTTTCTTCATCATTTGTTAATGAAAGGCCTTCGTTTTGTTTTGCATCTTCATCGTCTTCCAAGTCTCTCATTTCGATTTCTTCTTCATCGCTTGACAGGATTTTGACGTCCATACCCAAGCTTTGAAGTTCTTTAATCAATACTTTGAACGATTCCGGAACACCCGGTTCTGGAACATTGTCGCCTTTAACGATCGCTTCGTATGTTTTCACACGGCCCACGACATCATCGGATTTAACGGTAAGGATCTCTTGAAGCGTGTATGCTGCACCGTAAGCTTCAAGCGCCCATACTTCCATCTCACCGAAACGCTGTCCGCCGAACTGCGCTTTACCTCCGAGAGGCTGTTGGGTAACGAGTGAATAAGGACCGGTTGAACGGGCATGGAGTTTGTCATCAACCATGTGGGCAAGCTTGATCATGTACATGATACCCACGGAAACCCTGTTATCAAATGGTTCTCCGGTACGGCCGTCGTAAAGGACGGTTTTCGCGTCTCTTGACATGCCGGCTTCTTCAAGCGTTTCCCACACGTCTTCTTCGCGGGCTCCGTCAAATACCGGTGATGCGACATGCAGGCCAAGGCGGCGTGCAGCCATACCAAGGTGAAGCTCCAATACCTGACCGATGTTCATCCGCGATGGAACGCCCAGCGGGTTCAACATGATGTCGATCGGTGTTCCGTCAGGAAGATACGGCATATCTTCTTCAGGAAGAATCTTCGAAATAACACCTTTGTTACCGTGACGTCCGGCCATTTTGTCCCCTTCAGAGATTTTACGCTTCTGAACAATGTATACGCGGACAAGCTGGTTGACGCCAGGAGGCAGTTCGTCTCCGTCTTCGCGGTTGAAGACTTTTACGTCAAGAATGATACCGCCGCCTCCGTGCGGAACGCGGAGTGACGTATCGCGGACTTCGCGCGCTTTTTCTCCGAAGATGGCGTGAAGCAGGCGTTCTTCTGCCGTAAGCTCTGTAACCCCTTTTGGCGTTACTTTTCCTACGAGCAGGTCTCCGTCTTTTACTTCGGCACCGACGCGGATAATTCCGCGCTCATCCAGGTTGCGGAGAGCATCCTCACCGACGTTTGGAATATCACGGGTGATTTCTTCAGGTCCGAGCTTTGTATCCCGGGCTTCTGATTCGTATTCTTCAATATGGATAGACGTATAAACATCGTCTTTTACAAGGCGTTCGCTCATGATGATGGCATCCTCATAGTTGTAGCCATCCCATGTCATGAAGCCGACCATGACGTTGCGTCCGAGGGCAAGTTCCCCTTTTTCCATAGATGGACCGTCAGCCAAAATTTCACCTTTTTCAACTTCATCTCCGACGCTTACGATCGGACGCTGGTTGTAGCACGTTCCCTGGTTGGAACGGACGAACTTCAGCAAGCTGTATTTATCAAGGTTTCCTTTTACTTTTTGTCCGTCTACTTCTTCATAGCGGCGCACCCAGATGTTTTTCGCTTCAACACGTTCGACGATTCCCGGGTGGCGGCAAATAACAGCGGCGCCGGAATCTTTCGCAGATACATATTCCATTCCGGTTCCGACGATCGGCGATTCAGGCTGCATAAGCGGAACAGCCTGACGCTGCATGTTCGCTCCCATCAAGGCGCGGTTTGAGTCATCGTTTTCCAAGAAAGGAATACATGCAGTCGCGGCAGAAACAACCTGTTTAGGCGAAACGTCCATGTAGTCAACGCGGTCTTTCGAAACGACGGTGTTCTCCCCTCTGAAGCGGGCAACGATGCTGTCGTCAACAAATGATCCGTCTTCATTCAGGCGGGCGTTCGCCTGTGCCACAACATAGTTGTCTTCTTCATCAGCCGTTAAATAGTCGATTCTCGGCGTTACTTTTCCAGTCTCAGGATCAACGCGGCGGTAAGGCGTTTCAATAAAGCCGAACCGGTTCACTTTCGCAAATGTAGAAAGCGAGTTGATCAATCCGATGTTCGGGCCCTCAGGCGTTTCAATCGGACACATCCGGCCATAGTGGGAGTAGTGAACGTCACGCACTTCCATTCCGGCGCGTTCACGCGTCAAACCACCAGGTCCGAGCGCTGATAAACGGCGTTTATGCGTCAGCTCAGCGAGCGGATTCGTCTGATCCATGAATTGAGAAAGCTGTGAGCTTCCGAAAAACTCTTTGATTGAAGCGATGACAGGGCGAATATTAATCAGCTGCTGAGGCGTGATCGTATTTGTATCCTGAATGGACATTCTTTCACGAACAACGCGCTCCATTCTGCTTAAACCGATTCTGAATTGGTTTTGCAGAAGCTCGCCTACTGAACGAAGGCGGCGGTTTCCCAGATGGTCGATATCATCTGTATCGCCTACTCCGTGAAGCAGGTTAAAGAAATAGCTGATGGATGCGATAATGTCAGAAGGTGTAATGTTTTTAACGCCTTCCTCGATATAAGCGTTTCCGAGAACATTGATCGTCTGCTCCCCTTCAGGGTCATTCGGAGCGAAGATTTTAATGGATTGAAGCGTCACTTCATCTTCGACTACTCCGCCGTTCGGGTACAGCTTTTTAAAGCCGATTCCGTTTTCCAGGTACGGCAGCACTTTGTCGAGTGTTCTTCTGTCCAAAATCGTTCCTTTTTCAGCAAGGATTTCACCCGTTTCAGGATCTACGAGCGTTTCAGCAAGCCGCTGATTGAAAAGACGGTTTTTGATGTGAAGCTTTTTATTAATTTTGTAGCGTCCTACACTTGCAAGGTCATATCTTTTCGGATCAAAGAATCTTGAATCAAGTAAGCTTTTCGCATTTTCAACCGTCGGCGGCTCTCCAGGGCGAAGGCGCTCGTAGATTTCAAGAAGCGCTTTGTCGGTGTTTTCTGTATTATCTTTATCAAGCGTGTTGCGCAAGTACTCGTTTTCACCGATCAGATCGATGATTTCCTGATCAGATCCGAAGCCAAGAGCACGCAAAAGAACCGTAACCGGCAACTTACGTGTGCGATCAATGCGGACATACACAACATCTTTCGCATCAGTCTCGTATTCTAACCATGCGCCACGGTTTGGAATGACAGTCGCGGTAAAACCTTTTTTACCGTTTTTGTCTACTTTACCACTGTAATATACACTTGGAGAACGAACGAGCTGAGATACGATGACGCGCTCCGCACCGTTGATAATAAAGGTTCCGGTGTCAGTCATGATAGGGAAATCGCCCATAAAGACTTCCTGGTCCTTAACCTCGCCGGTCTCTTTGTTGATCAAGCGGACTTTGACTCGCAGCGGCGCTGAGTAAGTCACATCGCGCTCTTTTGATTCTTCTACCGGATACTTAGGCTCACCCAAGCTGTAATCAATAAATTCCAGAGAGAGGTTACCAGTGAAATCCTCAATTGGCGATATGTCTTGAAACATCTCTCTAAGACCCTCATCAAGAAACCACTGATAAGAAGAGGTTTGAATTTCAATGAGATTTGGTAATTCTAACACTTCGCTAATGCGTGCATAGCTTCTGCGCTGGCGGTGTCGTCCATACTGAACTAGTTGACCTGTCAACTGATTCACCCCTCAAATCATGCGTAATATATGTGTAACAAGCATTTCTTCCCCATATATGTAAGAAATACTTTTACAAGACAAAAGAAAAAAGGGTTTCTAATTAGAAAACCACATCCAAAAACAAAATACCGATTTTATTAGCGTTCCCAAAAATGTATATTTTATACAGGTCTAGGCGTTTCTTAAAAGCGGCAAGCAAAATATATACATTGGCATTTTATAATGTTAACATAGCTGAAAATCCGAGTCAAACTTTTTTTGCTTTTATGATATAATACCCTTTCTTTTTTTGGACGACTTCAACGTCCGCAAAAAGCTGTTTTAATTTTTCAATAGCGGAAGGACCGCCCTGCTTTTTCTGAATGACGACCCACAAATCACCTGAAGGCCTTAAATGTTCAGCGCTTTTTTCAAAAATGGCGTGTACCGTTTTTTTCCCGGCTCGTATGGGGGGATTGGTGATAATGGAAGCGAATTGTTTTGCAGGTTCGACGTTGGAAAACAGATCACTTTGATATACCGTAACATTTTCAATCTGATTATTTAACGCATTTTCCTTTGAAAGTTCTACAGCCCTTTCATTAACATCGATCATATGAACCATTCGATCTTTGAAATCAGCAGCAAGCGAAATGCCGATCGGACCGTAGCCGCAGCCCACATCCAAAAAATCACCGTCTTGATCAGGTTCACGGAAAGCTTCGATCAGCAGTCTGGAACCGAAGTCCACTTCATTTTTTGAAAAGACTCCGCTGTCGCTGATAAATGTAAACGTCCGGTTTCTTAATTGGAATGCCCACGTTTTTCTGCTGCTTTTTGCTGAAGGTTTCTCCGAATAATAATGGTCAGTCATCCCAGAACCTCCTCAGTTGGTGAACTCTCCAGATATCTTGAGACAAGATGGGTTATCTTATGCGGAAAGAACTCATTTATTTAGCAAAGAAAAAGCCCGCTTTTAACAGCGAGCTTTCTCCTAAAAGATTAGGCGAAGATTACTTAACTTCTACAGAAGCGCCAACTTCTTCAAGTTTAGCTTTAAGCTCTTCAGCTTCTTCTTTCGCAATACCTTCTTTAAGAGGTTTTGGAGTGTTGTCAACAAGTTCTTTAGCTTCTTTCAAGCCAAGACCAGTGATTTCACGAACAACTTTGATAACTTTGATCTTTTGGTCTCCTGCACCAGCAAGGATAAGATCAAATTCAGTTTTCTCTTCAGCAGCTCCGCCGGCAGCAGCTCCGCCAGCTACAGCTACAGGAGCAGCAGCAGTTACGCCAAATTCTTCTTCGATTGCTTTTACTAATTCGTTCAACTCAAGAACAGTTGCTTCTTTAACGGAAGCAATGATTTCTTCGATATTTAAAGCCATTTGTAATTCCTCCATTTGTTTTAATTTTTAAAGACTGGTAAGATTAAGCGCCTTGTTCTTCCTTCTGATCTGCCACAGCTTTTGCAGCAAGAGCAAGGTTGCGAACTGGAGCTTGAAGTACGCTAAGCAACATAGAAAGCAAGCCTTCGCGTGATGGAAGTTCAGCAAGAGCTTTCACTTCTTCAACAGTAGAAACTTTGCCTTCGATAACGCCGGCTTTGATTTCAAGAGCTTCGTTCTTTTTGGCAAACTCGTTAAGAACTTTTGCCGGAGCGACAACATCTTCTGTGCTGAATGCGATCGCATTCGGTCCAGTTAAGAACTCGTTTAAACCATCAAGCTCAGCTTGTTCTACCGCACGGCGAGTCATCGTGTTTTTGTAAACTTTGAACTCAACGCCAGCTTCGCGAAGCTGTTTGCGAAGTTCTGTTACTTCAGCTACGTTAAGACCGCGATAGTCAACGATGATCGTTGATTTACTTTCTTTCAGTTTAGAAGTAATTTCTTCAACAACAACTTTTTTTGTTTCGATTGCGCTGCTCATGGTTACACCTCCTGTAGATTCTTGTGTAACACTTATACCGTTCGGTGATCACGTTCTTTAACGACAGATTCCATATAAAAAGCCTCCATTCGACATGGAGGCTGTATATACAAGCATACGTAGCGTAAAAGCTGTGATATATATACACCTCGGTAGGAAATTAAGCCTCTGAAGGCACCTACTGTCTACGGTATAAATGGACATATTTTATTTTACAACGCTTTGAATTATATCAGAACGTATCAAGCTAAGTCAATATTATTTTACGTTGAAAGTTGAAGGGTCCACTTTGATTCCAGGTCCCATTGTAGATGTAACGGAAACGTTCTTCACGTATACACCTTTAGCAGCAGCAGGTTTTGCTTTTAAGATTGTGTCATACATTGTCGCGAAGTTTTCAACAAGTTTCTCGTCTTCGAATGACACTTTACCGATCGGAACATGAATGTTTCCGGCTTTATCAACGCGGTATTCAACTTTACCCGCTTTGATTTCGTTTACTGCTTTTTCAACTTCAAATGTAACCGTTCCTGTTTTAGGGTTTGGCATAAGACCTTTTGGTCCGAGCACGCGGCCGATTTTACCGACTTCACCCATCATGTCAGGTGTTGCAACGATTACATCGAAATCGAACCAGCCTTGCTGGATTTTGTTGATGTAATCAACATCACCTACATAATCTGCACCAGCAGCTTCTGCTTCTTTCGCTTTTTCTCCTTTAGCGAAAACAAGGACGCGCTGAGTTTTACCCGTTCCGTTCGGAAGAACAACTGCACCGCGGATTTGCTGGTCGTTTTTACGAGGGTCAACACCTAAACGGAATGCCGCTTCAACTGTGGCATCGAATTTAGCTGTGTTTGTTTTTTTTACGAGCTCGATCGCTTCGTTTACATCGTAAGCTTTTGTACGCTCTACAAGCTTGGCAGCTTCAACGTACTTTTTACCTTTTTTAGCCATTTCAAAATTTCCTCCTTAGTGGTTTTAGCGGAAATAACCTCCCACGAATAAGGGTTGCGAACTTGTCTGATCCAAACTCGCAACCCACAAAGAAACAAATTAGTCTTCGATCACAATACCCATACTGCGGGCAGTTCCTTCAACCATACGCATAGCCGCTTCAACATCTGCCGCATTCAAGTCAGGCATTTTTGTTTCGGCGATTTCACGTACTTTATCGCGTTTAACGGTTGCGACTTTATTACGGTTAGGCTCACCAGAACCTGACTCAATTCCAGCCGCTTTTTTAAGCAATACAGCAGCAGGCGGAGTTTTTGTAATAAATGTAAATGAACGGTCTTCGTAAACCGAAATTTCTACAGGAATGATAAGACCAGCCTGGTCAGATGTACGAGCGTTAAACTCCTTACAGAATCCCATGATGTTAACACCGGCTTGACCTAATGCAGGACCAACTGGCGGAGCTGGATTTGCTTTCCCAGCAGGAATTTGCAATTTTACAACTTTAACTACTTTTTTAGCCACGAGACACACCTCCTTAAGTCCGTGATGTGGTAATAGGGTGAACCCTCCCACTCAAGGTCTCATTCTTTATATGAATGATGAAAAAATATCAAGCTAGCCGACTTGGCCTTTTTGCCAAGACGCACCTTTGTATATTACCACTTTTATATAGTGATTTCAAGCGCTTTTCCATTACAATTTGTCAACTTGAGTAAATTCAAGTTCAACAGGGGTCTCTCTCCCGAACATGTTAACGAATACCTTGACTTTGTTTTTATCATGGTCGATTTCCTCGATCGTGCCCGTGAAATCGGCAAACGGTCCGTCGATCACCTTCACGGTTTCCTTCAGTTCAAAGTCGATTTCCGTTTTGCGTTCTTCAAGACCCATCCGCTTCAGAATTTTTTCGACTTCGCCCGGAAGCAGAGCCGTCGGCTTTGAGCCTGATCCGGCAGAACCGACAAATCCCGTCACGCCCGGCGTATTTCGCACGACATACCAGGAGTCGTCCGTCATGACAAGCTCGACAAGAACATAGCCAGGGAAGACCTTCTTTTTAACAACTTTCTTCTTGCCGTTTTTAATATCTGTTTCTTCTTCTTCAGGCACGACGACGCGGAAGATTTTATCCTGCATCCCCATCGACTCGACCCGTTTTTCCAAATTCGCTTTCACCTTGTTTTCGTAGCCGGAGTACGTATGCACAACATACCATTTCTTTTCCATTCTCATTCAGGACCCTTTTAAGTCCTTCCCTCCCCACACCTTAATGTTTATTGGCCGTACCGGGAAACTGACACTTCTTTTATACGAGCCTCATATTTTGAAACAATGAAAAAACCCGTCGAACGGGTTTTTTGGCAAGTCATATTAAGATCTATTATAACACGTTATGCTGATCATTATTCAACTATTAAACGAATTAATTGAGTAATTCCTGAATCGATCAGTGCAAAAAAGATGACGAAAAAGATAACGGTGGTAATAACGGTGACCGTATAGCTCGTTAATTCTTTTCCTTTTGGCCACGTGACCTTCTTCATTTCTTTTCCGACGTTCTTAAAGAATTTCATAATACCCATGGTAAGAAACCTCCACAACCTAAAAACAAAAAACCCTATTTTGTTTCCAGATGTACTGTATGAGAATTGCAGTTATTGCAGTATTTCTTTACTTCGAGCCGTTCAGCCAAAGCTGCGGAGCTTTTCATTGTCGTATAATTACGGTTCCCGCAATTTTTACAGGCCAGCGTGATTTTTTTCTTCATGTTTACACCTTTTTCTGGACAATCATTTCTTTAGTAAGATATCACAGTCCCAAAATCACTGTCAATATGCCGCAGGTTTCCCTACAAGCTGATTTCGCGGAGCTCCAGGTATTTCTCGAGCTTCCTTTTGACGCGCTGGAGCGCATTATCAATTGATTTTACATGGCGGTTTAATTCTTCGGATATTTCCTGATAGGATCTTCCGTCGAGATAGAGTGCAAGAACTTTTCTTTCCAAATCGCTGAGCAATTCACCCATTTTCAGCTCGATGTCATCAAATTCTTCCTGGTTGATAATCAGTTCCTCAGGATTCATTACTTTAGCTCCCGAAATAACGTCGAGGAGCGTCCTGTCCGATTCTTCGTCATAAATAGGCTTGTCCAGCGACACATAAGAATTTAGCGGAATGTGTTTCTGGCGAGTAGCTGTTTTGATAGCGGTAATAATCTGGCGGGTAATGCACAATTCGGCAAAAGCTTTAAACGAAGTCAGCTTGTCCTCTCTAAAATCACGGATAGATTTGTAGAGCCCGATCAATCCTTCCTGAACGATGTCCTCCCGATCGGCCCCTATTAAAAAGTAGGATCTCGCTTTTGCCCTTACAAAGTTCCGGTACTTTGTAATCAAGTAATCTAACGCATCACTGTCTCCGACATGAACCATTTCAATGACCTGCTCGTCTTCCAACTGGCAAAACCGTTCTTTGCTGAACTGTTCTTTGCTGAATTTTCCCTGGTTGTTTCCTAAGTTCACTCCGATCCCCCCGACCGCACGTAGATAGAAATATTATACAGTAATGGGCAAAAAAGCGTCAACCTACTCCAAATCACCGCGCCGCCATTTTTCAAATATTTTCAAAACATCTTCAGATAAAGGGATTTTTCCGACGGGACGCTCCGTGGTAATTTTTTTAACGCGTTTTTCGATTTTTCTTTCGATCGCTTCAACTTCCCTCAGCAGCTCCCTCGCAGATTTGCGCAGCGCTCCCTGTCCAAAGATCGCCCACTGCTCGGTATAATCGGATGTGGCAACATGGATTTGCGTCTGAATGTTGTTCAAGTCTGACGCCAGTTTTTCAATCCGCTCGTCAGCCGTCTCATTCTCCCTCGTAAAAATCACCTCTACACGGTGATTGATCCTTTTCTTCTCGATTCCTTTCACGAGATGCGCATCGAATACGACAATCACCCGAAAACCGGTGTAAGCTTGATATTCCGCCATTTTTTGAATCAAAAGGTCCCTTGCTTCTTCGAAGCTGTTCGCTTTCAGATCCTTCAGCTGAGGCCACGCCCCAATCATGTTATAACCGTCGACTAAAAGGATATCCATCCTTTTCTATTCTCCCAAGGGGCTTCGTTTCCGGTACACTTCGTACATCAACAGTCCCGCTGCAACCGAAGCGTTCAGGGACGTGACTTTTCCCGCCATCGGAAGGCGAATGAGGAAATCGCATGTTTCCTTGACAAGCCTTCCCATACCTTTGCCTTCGCTTCCGATCACAAGCGCGAGCGGCATGTTTCCGTCAAGCGACCTGTAATCCTGCTTTCCCGACGCATCGGTGCCGACGATCCAAATGCCCCGTTCTTTCAATTCTTCCAATGTCCGCGAAAGGTTCGTCACCTTCACGACCGGTATATGTTCGATCGCTCCTGTCGAGGCTTTGGCGACGGTTGTCGTAAGGCCGACGGCACGCCTTTTTGGAATGATGATCCCGTGCGCGCCGACCGCGTCAGCCGTACGCATGATCGATCCGAGATTATGCGGGTCTTCGATTTCATCTAAAACGATGAAAAACGGCTGCTCATTTCTGTCCTCGGCCTTTTGAAAAAGATCATCCAGCTCGGCGTATTCATAAGCCGCGACTTGAGCGACGACGCCTTGATGCTGGCCGGAAACCATTTGATCGAGCTTTTTGCGGGGGACATAATGAATCGTGATTCCTTTTTTCGCGGCGAGCTCAACGACCTGCTGTGCCTGTCCCTTCACCGTGTTTTCCGCCATCCATAACTTGTACAGTTCACGGCCGGATTTTAACGTTTCAATTACCGCGTTTTTCCCTATGACGTAATCGTGCTGCTGGCTCATTTGACTTCCTCCCTGCCGTCCCGTTTTTCCAACGCTTTTTTTATGAGCTCTTCAAGTCTCGCTTCTTTTTTCTCAAGAAAAAGATATCCAATAACGGCTTCGAAAGCAGTGCTGTAACGGTATGTTTGGACATCCGTGTTTTTAGGCACTGTTCCGGATTTTGCATTTCTCCCTCTTCTGAGCACGGCCTTTTCTTCTTCTGTGAAAAAATCCTGCTCTTCAAGGGCAAACAGCATGCTCGCCTGCGCTTTTGCCGAAACATAGCGGCTCGAGTGCTTGTGGAGATCATTGGGCTTTGTCATACCTTGCTTTAACAGGTGATGCCTGACGTAGATTTCCAAAACGGCATCACCCATGTAAGCAAGCGCCAAACCGTTTAATTGTTTGGCGTCTTTAACGGCTTCCAAATTCATGTTTACGATTCTCCTCTTTTCCAGCGGGTTCCTTGAGGAGTATCCTCCAAAATGATGTTCATGCTTTTGAGCTGATCGCGTATTTGATCAGACGTAGCGAAGTCTCTGTTTCTGCGGGCTTTGTTTCTCTTTTCAATAAGCTCTTCGATATCCTTGTCAAGCAATTCCTGCTCCTGAAGAGAGAATCCGAGAACGGAGCAGATCTCGTCAAACATTTGAATGAACGCTTGAATCACATGTTCAGCGGTGTTCTTTTCCTGCAAATAATAATTGGCGTGCTTAGCAAGATCAAACAGGACAGAAATCGCATTCGCGGTGTTGAAGTCATCGTCCATTGCCGCAACGAAAGCTTCCCTCTGCTCCTCGATTTTCTTAAGCCATTCGGAATCGCCCTCTGTTAAATTTGTACTGCTTTTCAGGCGATGCTGCAAATTGCTATAAGCCGTTTTTAATCGGCCAAAAGCATTTTTTGTATTTTCGAGAAGTTCGGCTGAATAGTTGATCGGATGCCTGTAGTGAACGGAGAGCATGAAAAACCGCAGCACTTGCGGATCGTGCTCTTTAATGATGTCATGCACAAGCACAAAATTCCCGAGCGATTTTGACATTTTCTCATTGTCAATATTGATGTAGCCGTTATGAAGCCAATATTTCGCAAACAGTTTGCCGGTTAAAGCTTCAGACTGGGCAATTTCGTTTTCGTGGTGCGGGAAGGTCAAATCCTGGCCGCCTGCATGGATATCGATCGAATCCCCCAAATATTTTTTCGCCATGGCGGAGCATTCGATGTGCCAGCCCGGACGGCCTTTGCCCCAAGGGCTATCCCAGAAGATTTCGTTCTCTTTCGCCGCTTTCCATAAAGCGAAATCGAGGGCATCTTCTTTTTTCTCGCCCACCTGAATCCGCGCGCCGGATCTCAATTCGTCGATCGACTGATGCGATAGTTTGCCGTAGTCTTTGAACGACCTTGTTTTATAGTAAACATCACCGTCCGCTTCATAGGCATAGCCTTTATCAATGAGCGTCTGGATAAACTCGATGATGTCGTCCATGTTTTCGGTTACCCGCGGATGGCAGTCGGCTTTTGAGCAGCCGAGCGCACCGACATCCTCAAAATAAGCCTTGATAAACCGTTCAGCGATGACCGGCACTTCTTCTCCGAGCTCATTTGCCGATTTGATCAGTTTGTCATCCACGTCGGTAAAGTTTGAAACGTAGTGAACATCGTAGCCTTTGTACTCCAAATATTTTCTGACCGTATCATATACGATGGCCGGCCTTGCGTTTCCAATGTGAATGTAATTATATACGGTCGGGCCGCACACATACATTTTGACCTTGCCTTCTTCAAGAGGCACAAACGGCTCTTTTTTTCTTGTCAGCGTATTATAAAGTGTAATGGTCACAACTCATCTTCCCTTTCTTTTCTCTAAAAGCTCCTGTTTCAGCTGCCTGATTTCGTTCTCTAATTCTTTGAAGCGGTCGGCAACCGGATCCGGCAAATCCTGATGGTTCAGGTCGCGTCTAATTTTCTTTCCGTTTTGCACTACGACGCGTCCGGGAATGCCGACAACGGTGGAGCATTCAGGCACATCGTGCAGGACGACCGAACCGGCGCCGATCTTTGAGCCTCTTCCGATCGTAATCGAACCAAGCACCTTAGCTCCCGTTGAAATCATGGCATCATCCTCTATTGTCGGATGCCGTTTCCCTTTTTCTTTCCCTGTTCCTCCGAGCGTAACGCCCTGAAAGACCGTCACATTATTTCCGATCTCACACGTTTCGCCGATCACGACCCCCATCCCGTGATCGATAAAAAAGCGCCTGCCGATCTTGGCTCCCGGATGAATTTCAATCCCGGTGAAGAAGCGGGCAATTTGAGAGATCGCTCTGGCAATGAAAAACCTTTTTCTCTTATATAAAGCATGTGCAATTCGATGCGCCCATATAGCATGTAACCCCGAATATGTTAATATGACTTCGATGTAGCTTCTCGCAGCCGGATCTTGTTCAAATACGACATCTACATCTTCTTTCAGCATTTTAAAGAACACACGATTTCCCCCCGTTCCCCGCTTCCTGCTTTCTGCTGTTATCTGTTTTGCGTATAAAAAAACGCCTCTGTCTGATGACAGAGACGCTTTTTACACGCGGTTCCACTCTGTTTAGAAAACAGCGGATCTGTTTTCTCAAACTCGAATCCATAACGGCGGATACCGCCTTTGAATACTTGTTTCGCGAACGTTCTTCAAAGGTCTCAAGAGGTGCATTTCTAAAGCCCGGCGCTTAAGTCTTTTCCAGCCGATGAAGACTCTCTCTTTAAAGGCCGCTGGCTTTATACTTCTCCCTGTCAACGATTTTACTTATTGATCAATGTACTGAGACGTTTTAATACGGTATCTTTTCCTAATAATTCAATGGATTGCGGCAGCTCCGGACCGTGTGTCTGTCCGGTTGTCGCAACGCGGATCGGCATAAACAGTTTTTTCCCCTTATGCCCCGTTTCTTTTTGAACTGCTTTGATCGATGCTTTAATCTGATCTGCGGTGAATTCCTCGAGCTGTTCGAGCTTTTCGGCGAATGCACTCAGCACTTCAGGCACCTGCTCTTCATCTAAAACAGTCCTTGCTTCACGATTATACTCGATTTCTTCTTTAAAGAACAACTCTGTTAACTCGACGATTTCAGCACCGTAGCTTAATTGATCCTGGTAAAGGGAAATCAGCTTGGAGACCCATTCGCGTTCGCTCTCGGAAAGCTCTTCAGATACTTTGCCGGCTTTTTGCAAATGAGGTACCGCGAGATCGATGACCTGATCAAGGTCAAGCTTTTTCACATACTGGTTGTTGACCCATTTCAGTTTATGCGCGTCAAACACAGCAGGTGATTTTGACAAACGGTTCACATCAAATATCTCGATAAACTGCTCTTTTGTAAACAGCTCTTCTTCTCCAACCGGAGACCATCCGAGCAGCGCGATAAAGTTGAACAGCGCTTCCGGCAAATAGCCGAGCTCTTCATATTGCTCGATAAACTGAATAATCGATTCATCCCGTTTGCTGAGCTTTTTGCGATTTTCGTTGACGATCAGCGTCATATGTCCAAAAACCGGGATATCCCAGCCAAACGCATTGTAGATCATAATCTGCTTCGGCGTATTTGAGATGTGGTCTTCCCCGCGAAGCACATGCGTCATTTTCATTAAATAGTCATCGACTGCTACAGCAAAATTGTAGGTTGGCGTTCCGTCTTTTTTAACGATAACGAAATCGCCGATTCCGTCCGATTCGAATGAAATCTCATCTTTGACGATATCCTTGAAGGTGATGACTTCCCCTTGAGGGACTTTAAAGCGGATGCTCGGCTTCCTTCCTTCAGCCTCAAGCTTTTCCTGTTCTTCTTTTGTCAGGTTGCGGCATTTACCGGAGTAGCGAGGCATTTCTCCGCGGGCTGCCTGTTCCTCGCGCTCTTTTTCAAGCTCTTCCTCTGTACAATAGCACTTATAGGCGAGGCCTTTCTCAAGAAGCTCGTCATAATATGTTTTATAAATGTCATTTCTTTCAGATTGACGGTACGGTCCATATTCTCCGCCGACATCGATGCTTTCATCCCAATCGATGCCGAGCCACTTCAAGTAGTTGAGCTGGCTCTGCTCCCCGCCTTCGATATTCCGCTTTTTATCCGTGTCTTCAATCCGGATAATGAATTTTCCGCCTTGGCTGCGGGCAAATAAATAATTGAAGAGAGCGGTTCTTGCATTTCCGATATGTAAATGGCCTGTAGGGCTCGGCGCATAACGGACCCGAACTTCGTTTCCCATCTGTCAAACTTCCTTTCGTCTCAATCAGAGTTCAAATTTATATTTATTCTATCATCAAATGAAACGGTCTTCAAAATGAATTATGCCTTTTGGAGCAGAACGGAAGCCTGAGCAGCGATTCCTTCAGCTCTTCCCGTAAATCCGAGCTTTTCCGTCGTTGTCGCTTTTACATTAATTTGCGATACATCCGCTTCCAAGCCTTCAGCGATTCTGGCTCTCATGTCATCGATATAAGGAGCCATTTTTGGTTTTTGGGCGATGATTGTACAATCAAGGTTCACAAGCGTGTAGCCTTTTTCTTTCACAAGCGCCCATACATGCTGAAGCAGTTTGAATGAATCAGCATCTTTGAATTCCGGATCCGTATCGGGAAAATGCTTTCCGATATCTCCTTCGCCAATGGCGCCGAGGCAGGCATCCGCAATCGTATGCAAAAGCACATCAGCGTCGGAGTGCCCCAGAAGCCCTTTTTCATAAGGAATCGTGACGCCCCCTATAATGAGCGGTCTGCCTTCTGTGAGCTGATGGACGTCAAAACCTTGACCAATTCTAAACATGTTCATTCCTTCTTTCCGCTTCTAATATCGCTTCGGCAACGAGCAAGTCATCAGGGGTCGTCAGCTTAATGTTTTGATAATCCCCATGGATAATGGCGACCTTGCCTCCGGCTTCCTCGACTAGACTCGCGTCATCCGTCCCGAGAAAGCCTTTTGCTTCAGCTTCGGTATGGGCGTTCATTAAAATAGAAAGACGAAAAGCTTGTGGGGTTTGAGCGGCCCACAAGCTTGAACGTTCAATCGTTCCGGCTACCTCTTCGTCTTGAACGCGTTTTATCGTGTCTTTTACGGGTACGGCAACGATCGCTGCCCCCGTTTGTTTCGCTTTCATGACAAGCTGTTCGATATGCTCCCGTTTAATAAAGGGTCTGGCTCCGTCATGAACCAAAACGATCTCTTCATTTCCGGCAACTTTAACGCCTTGAAAAACGCTTTGCTGGCGTTCTTTGCCGCCCGGAACGATCTCGATCGGTGTCTTGAAATGATGCTTTTTCAAAAGGTTGTCAAATTCGCCGAATTCGCGCTCATTGATGACAAGAATAATCCTTTTGCAGGCGTCATGGTCTTCAAACACCTTTAATGTATGAATAATGACTGGCAGTCCTTTTGCCTCGATAAACAGTTTGTTTTTTCCGGCATTCATTCGTTTGCCTTGTCCGGCGGCAGGAATGACGACTTCGTAATTCATCTTCTGTCTCCCTTTTTAAAGCGCCTTTTCCAGCAGTTTCGGCTTGGCAAAAATCATTCTGCCGGCCGCTGTCTGCAGCACACTGGTTACAAGCACATCAATGTGTTTGCCGATATAGTTCCGTCCCTCTTCTACGACAATCATTGTGCCATCGTCCAAATACGCCACGCCCTGGTTATGTTCCTTACCGTCTTTAATTACCTGCACTTTCATTTCTTCCCCTGGAAGCACGACAGGTTTGACGGCGTTGGCCAGATCATTTATGTTCAATACGGCTACTTTCTGAAGCTCGCATACTTTGTTTAAATTGAAATCGTTTGTGACGACGACCCCGGACGTCAGCTTAGCAAGCTTGACCAGTTTGCTATCGACCTCTTGAATATCCTCAAAGTCGCCTTCATAGATTTCAACTTTGATATCCAGTTCCTTTTGAATCCGGTTTAAAATATCGAGCCCTCTTCGTCCCCTGTTTCGTTTAAGGACGTCAGAAGAGTCGGCGATATGCTGGAGCTCTTCCAGCACAAACTGCGGAATCACAATGACGCCTTCGAGAAATCCGGTCTGACAAATATCAGCAATTCTCCCATCTATAATAACACTTGTATCTAAAATTTTCAGCTTTTTGTCCTCTTCAGTCCGCTCTTCTTCAGCATTTCCTTTTTTCTTCCGGGACGAGAACAGCGTGAGCATCTCATCTTTTTTCTTAAAGCCTACCCGGAACCCGAGATAGCCGAGAAAAGCGGCGAGAACGATCGGGATGACCGTACTGATCAGCTGATACGGGATGTTTTTTAACGGGATGACATTGACGATTAGAAAAGCTAGCATAAGTCCGAAGATTAATCCTAAAGATCCGAACAGCAAATCTGATACAGGGGCTTTTATGAGAGAATCCTCAATCCCTTTCACCCAGTTGATCACATGATCCGCACACCAGATGCCCAGCAGAAAAAAGATGACGGCTCCCAAACAAGCGGACGTATACGGGTTTGTTATTAAAGGTATGTCCTGTGCGTTTAACAACACAAACAATTCCGGTATTAGAAAAATACCGATAACGCCTCCCAAAATCGCAAAGAACGCTAGAACTATTCGTTTCAACATACCTTCACCTCCTTTTATTGTCATTTATTTTTTATGAAAGCAGCTGTTTAAGGGAAAACAAAAAGTAAAAATAATATACCCATAAATTGCAATTTTTAATCAGTTCGATGAAAATTTCTTACAGCTGTCTATCAATATAATGTTTTTCCTGAAGCCGTTTTAACCCTTTCTTTATCTTTTGGGCACGAACAGCCCCAATTCCTTCCACTTCATCCAATTCTTTTACATCCGCCTCGATAATAAGCTTTAAATGACCAAACGCTTCAACAACATTTTCGACGATCGGCATAGGGAGACGGGGTATTTTATGAAGAAGTCTGTAACCGCGCGGGAACACGTATTCCTCCATATTCGTAGTAGCTGAATAACCTAGAAGCTTCAGCAGAATGGAATCATCCAGCAATTCAAAGCTTGACATATCCTGAAGCTGTTTTAAAAGGACGAACGGGTCTTTGATTTTTTCTTTGACATAGTCTTTCACAAAGAGGGCCGCTTCCTGCTCCATGTCCGTGATCAGTTCGCTGACTTGGAGCCTGATTAAATGTCCTTCCGTTCCCAGCTCTTTAATATACATATTAATCTCATTTTTGATTCTCAGCACCATTTCATAGCGATGCATCACGGAAATGACGTCGCCGAATGTGACAAGCTCTTCGAACTCCAAAGCGCTCAATGTAGAAATGGCATTGTCCAAGATCAGCTTGTATTTTTCAAGAGTCTGAATCGCCTGGTTGGCTTTTGTTAAAATAAAGCCGATATCTTTTAAAATATATTTCATGTTTTCCTGATAAAGCGTGATCACATTCCGTCTTTCGGATATGGCGATGATCAGGCACCCTGTCTGCTTTGCCACACGCTCTGCGGTTCTGTGCCTCATCCCTGTTTCCGAAGAAGGGATCGTGGCTTCCGGCATGAGCTGCGTATTGGCATAGAGGATTTTCTGACCCGAATCGCTTAGAATAATCGCACCGTCCATTTTCGCAAGCTCGTACAAATGGGCGGGTGAAAAAGCGGAATTAATGTGAAATCCGCCGTCAACAACCTCTTTTACTTTATCGTTAAAACCGACGACGATTAACCCGCCGGTTTTCGCCCGCAACACATTTTCGATTCCCTCGCGGAGAGGAGTCCCCGGCGCGACAAACTGCAAAATTTCTGAAAGGTCCTGTTTCGCTCCTTTTTTTTCTTTTTCCATCTATTATGATCCTCCTAATGAAGTTCGAAGAGCCTCAGCTACATTTTCAACACCGACGACCTCAATTCCTTTCGGTTTTGTCCATCCGTCCGCATTTGCGGCAGGAATGATCATTCTCTTGAACCCGAGCTTGGCCGCTTCCTGAACCCTCTGTTCGATTCTCGATACTCTGCGGACCTCTCCTGTCAGCCCGACCTCACCGATAAAACAATCGGTCGGACTCGGCGGGGTATCCCGGAAGCTTGACGCAATGCTCACCGTAACGGCGAGGTCTATCGCCGGTTCATCGAGCTTCACGCCGCCGGCGACTTTTAAATAGGCATCCTGGTTTTGAAGAAGCAGGCCGACCCTTTTTTCCAGCACGGCCATCAATAGCGACACACGGTTATGATCGATCCCGGTAGCCATCCTGCGGGGATTGCCGAAGCTTGTCGGCGAAATCAGCGCCTGAATTTCGACGAGGACCGGCCTCGTCCCTTCCATTGATGCTACGACGCTCGATCCGGCTGCGCCCGCCGAACGCTCTTCAAGAAAAATTTCCGACGGGTTCAGCACCTCTGTGAGGCCTTCTTCCCTCATCTCAAAAATCCCCATTTCATTTGTCGAACCGAACCGGTTTTTGACGGCTCGTAAAATCCGGAAAGTATGATGCCTCTCCCCTTCAAAATAAAGGACGGTGTCGACCATATGCTCAAGCAGTCTCGGTCCGGCAATCGAGCCTTCTTTCGTGACGTGCCCGACGATAAAAATCGGAATTCCTTTTGTTTTGGCAATCCTCATCAGCTCCGCAGTACACTCTCTAACCTGGGACACGCTGCCCGGGGCAGAGGTAATGTCGCTTTGATAAACGGTTTGAATCGAATCCACCACAACAAATGAAGGGTTCATCTCTTCTATAGAAGACGTAATATACTCCATATCGGTTTCAGATAAAACGTGCAGAGTTGAACTGTTGATCCCCAGCCGGTCCGCTCTCAGCTTCGTTTGTTTGACAGATTCTTCTCCTGATATGTACAGGACGTTTTCATTTGCATCGGCAAGCTGGGCAGATACCTGCAGCAGCAAAGTCGACTTTCCGATGCCGGGATCGCCTCCGATTAAGACAAGCGAGCCCTTGACGATTCCATCGCCCAACACGCGGTTGAATTCGCCCAGTTTCGTCTTGATCCGCGGCTCTTCCGTCGTTTCGATCGATGAGATGGGGGACGGTTTCTGAACCCTTTGAACGGAATGTGCAAAAGCGGTTCTTCGGTTGGCGGCCGGCTTTTTAATCGTTTCTTCCACCATCGTGTTCCATGCGCCGCATCCCGGGCACTTTCCCATCCACTTGGCGGACTCATAGCCGCACGATTGGCAAATAAATTTAGTCTTTGTTTTAGCCATAGATTTTTAAAATCTCCCTTTTATAAGAAAGTGAGGCATACTGGTCAATCGTATGCCTCTTTCTTTTTTCTCTATATTAGTTCGTTTTAGCTTCGGTTTTTACGACAAACTCTCCGTTTTCCACATCGAGCACGATATGCTGCCCTTTTGTAATGTTGCCCTTCAAGAGCTCTTCAGACAGCCGGTCTTCGACGTGTTTCTGGATGGCTCTTCTGAGCGGACGGGCTCCGTATTCAAGGTCAACGCCTTCTTCGGCGATTTTTTCTTTTGCCGCCTCTGTCAATTCAATTGAAAGATCCTGTTCTTTCAGACGCTTTGTCAATTGGTCTGACATGAGGGAGACGATGTCTTTCAAATGTTTTTTCTCCAGAGAGTGGAAAACGATAATTTCATCAATCCGGTTGATGAACTCCGGTCTGAAGGCGCGTTTTAATTCGCCCATGACTTTGTCTTTCATATCTTTGTAGTTCTGCGTTTCGTCCTGTACGTTAAACCCGACGTATTTGTTTCTTCTCAGCTCGCTTGCGCCGACGTTTGACGTCATGATCAGGATTGTATTTCTAAAGTCAACAGTGCGTCCTTTTGAATCTGTCAAACGGCCGTCTTCAAGCACTTGCAGCAGAATATTGAAGACATCAGGGTGGGCTTTTTCAATCTCATCGAGCAGGACGACTGAATAAGGTTTTCTTCTCACCTTTTCAGTAAGCTGTCCGCCTTCATCATAGCCGACATATCCCGGAGGAGAACCGACGAGTCTTGATGTCGAATGCTTCTCCATATATTCAGACATATCGATGCGGATCATCGCTTCTTCATCGCCGAAAATCGATTCTGCAAGCGCGCGGGCAAGCTCTGTTTTACCGACGCCTGTCGGTCCGAGGAAAATAAACGAGCCGATCGGGCGCTTCGGATCTTTTAGTCCGGCGCGCGCGCGTCTTACTGCTTTCGCAACAGCGACAACGGCTTCATCCTGACCGATAACCCGCGAATGAAGGATGCTTTCCATATTCAGCAGCTTATCTGTTTCAGTCTGGGCGATTTTTGACACAGGCACTCCTGTCCAGCTTGATACTACCATCGCAATATCGTCAACCGTCACTTCGGAGTTTTCTTGCCCCTGCTTTTCTTTCCACGTTTTCTTGGTTTCTTCTACCTGTTCCCGCAAACGCTGCTCCGTATCGCGCAATGACGCTGCTTTTTCAAATTCCTGGCTTTGAACTGCGGCATCTTTTTCTTTACGGACTTCATCGAGTTTTTGTTCAAGCTCTTTCAGGTTAGGAGGCGTTGTAAATGAACGCAGTCGAACCTTTGAACCGGCCTCATCGATTAAATCGATCGCTTTGTCAGGCAGGAAGCGGTCGGAAATATACCGGTCTGACAGTTTAACAGCCGCTTCGATCGCTTCGTCAGTGATAGAAACGCGGTGATGTGCTTCATAACGGTCCCGCAGCCCTTTCAAAATCTGAATGCTTTCCTCAGGTGACGGCTGATCTACCTGAATTGGCTGGAAGCGCCGTTCAAGCGCAGCATCTTTTTCAATGTATTTGCGATACTCGTCAAGGGTTGTAGCCCCGATGCATTGCAATTCTCCGCGCGCCAGGGAAGGCTTCAGGATATTGGAGGCATCGATTGCCCCTTCAGCTCCGCCTGCACCGATCAGTGTATGAAGTTCATCGATAAACAGGATGATGTTTCCTGCCTGACGGATTTCGTCCATCACTTTTTTAAGGCGGTCTTCAAATTCCCCGCGGTATTTTGTACCTGCAACTACCGTTCCCATATCAAGCGTCATCACCCGCTTGTCACGCAAAATTTCAGGCACTTCATTATTGATGATCTGCTGGGCTAAGCCTTCAGCTATCGCTGTCTTACCGACACCGGGCTCCCCGATTAACACAGGATTGTTTTTCGTTCTGCGGCTCAGTACTTCGATGACGCGCTGAATTTCTTTGCTGCGCCCGATGACCGGATCGAGGCTGTCCTCTTTTGCAATCGCGGTTAAATCGCGGGCGAGGCTGTCCAAGGTAGGTGTGTTGGCATTGCTGTTTGCCCCTGATGCGCCGCCTCCGCTCTCATTGCTGCCCAACAGCTGCAGCACCTGCTGCCTTGCTTTATTCAAGCTGACGCCCAAATTATTCAGCACTCTGGCAGCGACGCCTTCGCCTTCACGAATTAATCCCAGGAGGATGTGTTCGGTTCCGACATATGAGTGCCCGAGCTTTCTCGCTTCATCCATCGCGAGTTCCGTCACTTTTTTTGCCCTCGGTGTATAGTGGATGGATTGGGACATTTCCTGTCCGCGGCCGATCAGGCTTTCAACCTCTTTTTGAATTTTCTCGGGGCTGAGTCCCAGCGCCTGCAGCGCCTTTGCAGCAATCCCTTCTCCCTCGCGGACAAGTCCCAGCAGGATATGCTCAGTTCCAATATTATTGTGCCCGAGACGCAGAGCCTCTTCCTGGGCAAGCGCCAATACTTTTTGTGCTCTTTCTGTGAATCTTCCAAACATCATATCGTTTCATCCTCCTGTCTATTGCCGTTGTTTTCTAATTTCAATCGTTCTCTGATGAGGGCTGCTCTCCTGATGTCCCTCTCGTTAGCCCTTAATGCCCCTCCCGAATATTGCTGCAGGAAGCCGGGCTGAGTCAGAATCATCAGTTCATTCAATATATTCCTTGAAAGACCTTTAATGATACCGAGGTCAATTCCGAGCCGAACGTCTGAAAGGCATCTTGCCGTCTCTTTTGATTCGATCATCCGGCAGTTCGATAAAACGCCGTAAGATCTGTAGACACGGTCTTCAAGCTCAATTTGCGAAGTCTGATAAAGCGCCCTCCTCGCAGATCGTTCTTGTTCGATTAACTGGGCAACCACGCTGTTAAGGTCTTCAACAATGTCATGCTCCGATTTTCCAAGAGTGATTTGATTCGAAATTTGAAAGATATTCCCTAAAGCTTCGCTGCCTTCACCGTAAATTCCTCTAACCACAAGGCCCAATTGATTAATTGCCGGTATAATTCGATTAATTTGCCTTGTTAATACGAGAGCAGGAAGGTGCATCATGACAGATGCCCTGAGTCCCGTTCCCACATTCGTAGGGCAGCTTGTCAAGTAGCCTCTTTGCTCAGAGAAAGCGTAATCGATTCTTTCTTCAATCCAGTCATCGACTTGATTGGCCGCTTTTAAAGCCTCAGACAGCTGAAAACCAGGGAACAGGCATTGAATGCGGACATGGTCTTCTTCATTCAGCATAATGCTGACTTCTTCATTTTCAGAAAGAAGGCACGCGCCTAAAGAGGCTTCTGTCAAATGCGGGCTGATCAAATGCTTCTCAACAAGCACCCTTTTCTCCAGCGGCTGAATCTGCTCCATTTTCACCAGTTCAAACTTACCGATGCCCGGCACTTCATATCCGGTGAATTGCTCTTCAAATAGGGCAATAATGGCTGAAGCCTCTTCATTCGAAAAAAGTGTGGGGAAGCGGACTTTCTCTAAATTGCGGGCAAGACGAATCCTGCTGCTCAACACGATGTCACTTTCAGGGCCTTCTTGCCGCATCCAATTGCTTAAAGCGTCCTGAATAAAACGCTGCAGCGACATCAGTCTTCCCCCTCCTTATTGTTTGTGTCCAAGTTTTGTTCAAGTGATCTGATCTGGTCCCTGACATTGGCCGCTTTTTCAAACTCCTCCTGCTGAATCAATTCGTTAAGCTCTCTTTTCAACGTTTCGATTTGTCTTCTCACATGAAGGTTTCCGCCGATCCGCTTCGGAATTTTTCCAGCATGGACGGTGTTGCCGCTATGGACTTTCCGTAAAATCGGGGTGATGTAAGAGTGAAACGTTTTATAGCACTCCGAACATCCAAAACGCCCCGTTTTTCGGAATTCCGGGAATGACATATTGCAATTTTTGCAGCGCAAGACTTGTTCAGGCTGCTGAAAAAGCTGAGCTTCCCCGGTATTTGTAAATGATGAATCAAAATTTAACAAACCGGATAATAAATTATGAATAGAAAATCCATTGTTCTCATTCATAGAGTATGATTCACTGTTCTCTTTCGCACATTGTTCACAAATATGCATTTCTTGTTTCTCGCCATTAATGACTTTCGTAAAGTGAAAAGTTGCCGGCCTTTCTTTACATTCTTGACATATCACGCTTTTCACCCGCTTTACTTAAATTTCAGTGATTTCAGCATGGCTTTCATCATTCTAGCCCTTAACTCATCGCGTTCAGGCAAATCAATATATAGAACAGAACGATCCATTACACTGACCATCAATTTTGCTTCACTTTCCGTGATCACTCCATTTTCCAACAGCCGTAAAATGATGTCATCTGAAGCAGCCTGTGAAAGCCTTGTGTAGATTTGATCCAAAATATTATTGATCAAATCGATTTTGTCGTTCATTTTAATTTTAATAATTCGGATATATCCTCCGCCGCCTCGTTTGCTTTCAACAATGTACCCGCGTTCACTTGTGAACCGCGTATTGATCACGTAATTGATCTGAGAAGGTACGCACTGGAACTTATCGGCGATTTCGCTCCGTTTAATCTCCAAAATTTCCTTCCCGTTTTTTTCTAATATTTGTTTTAAATATTGTTCGATGATATCGGAAATATTTTGCCCCACTCAGCCCCCTCCTTCACTTGACTTTGACTATATTTGACTTTAACTTTACTATAAGTGGTTTTTTGTTTTTTTTCAACTAATTGCTCTTCACTCTTTATTATTTCCACTTTTGACTGTCATAAAACATGAAGAAAAACTGAACGACAAAAAAAGCCAGCTTTACTAAGCTGG
>NZ_JBALMR010000062.1:0-29225 GCF_036963165.1 Bacillus sp. JJ675
GCTGTTGGATGTGACGCTGCCGACGGTGATGATGATTTTCTTGTCCTTCATCCGCTTTCTGCTGAACGCTCGGGCGTACGCGGAAGTCAGCGGCCCGGGATCGGCGGGGACCATCTGATACATATCCAGCTCCGCCATAGCACATGCGATTGATTCAATGTTCTCATTCGTGATGGCATCAGGAACGAGGATTCGGGCGCCTTTTTGGATTTTCTCGAGCATGTCCGCTTCGATCGCTTCCTTGCCGGCGAGGATGGTCTCTAAACCGATGCCTGCAACCTGATGGTCGCTTTGCTTTTGTACAAGCTTCGGGATATGAGATTCTGTAACAGGCTTGACAGGATCCTTTCCGACATCAGACAGCTGGACGGGTACGCCGTGGATCAGCAGATAGCCGCCTGATACGATGCGGCCTGAGTCTGGATATGCCGGAACGACGACCGCGATGGACTCTTCGCCCAATTCATGAAGAAGGGTATCCAGCTCTGTTCCGATGTTGCCGCGCACCGTGCTGTCGATGCGCTTGCAGACGATATCCGTTTTCCACTTTTTCAGGTTCGCTGCCGCCGTTTTCACCCGGCGATGTGCGACTTCTTCTTTCGCATAGCGGCTGTCGGTATCGATAATCACACCGTTGATCTCTTCCGATGACGGCAAATTTTCGTAAAAGACCATCGTCGCCACGGTGTAGCCAAGCTTTGTCAGCTTGACGCCTGTGCCATTGCCTCCGGTGAGATCATCTGCGATAACGCCTATTTTCATTCGGATTCCTCCTCCGCTGCTATGACATCTAAAAGCTCCCGCAATTCATGAGGATGATAATCGACAATGCCGGAATCTGAAATGATGCCGGATAATTCCTTCAAGCCGCACACCTTAACAAGTGCTTTTTGATCGAGCTTGCTGGCATCAGCGACAAGCCAGGTTGCCCGAGCGGATTCGATCATGAGCTTCTTAATTGATGCCTTTTCGAATGTCGGTACTGTGACCCCGGCATGCAGGTCGACGGCGTGCGCTCCGAGGAAGCACAAATCAACGTGTATATTGCGCAACGTCTGTTCCGTCAGCGGACCGAAAAGTGCGCCGATATTGTTCTGCACCTCCCCGCCTGTGAGAATCAGCTTGACTTCGCTGTCCATCAGCTCTGCTGCAATCTTGATGTCATTTGTCACGACCGTCAATTTGCTTTTGTGCTTCAGCAGCTTGGCGATCTCGAGTGTAGTCGTTCCAGAGTCAAGCAGGATGGTGTAATTTTCTTTCACGAGCTCTGCCGCTTTTTGGGCGATGCGCTTCTTCTCTGCTGCATGTTTTCCTTCCTTTGTCAGAAAGGAAGATTCCACGACAAGCGGCTTATTGAGAACAGCGCCGCCATGCGTGCGGATGACCTGTTCCTTCTGCTCCAGATACGCCAAATCGCGCCGGATCGTCATGGCGGAAACATTCAATTCTGCCGCCAATGCTTCAATATCGATTTTTTGGTGCTTATTCAATTGTTCCAAAATCACATTTCTGCGTTCATTCGGTTGCATTTTCCTCACCTTTTGTTAGATATGAACAACTTATATGTTTATATTAAACATATTTATGTGGAAAGTCAATGTTATTTTGTGAGGAATGATCATTATGAGGGAGGAGAGGTTGTTCATCATGAACAATCGAGAGGCATCTGCTTCGGGCGGTAGAACAAAAAAACAGCAGGCGAGGTGCCGGCTGCCGTTGTCCATACGTCTCATTATGCCTTCATTACCTTGCTTGGTCCTTATTTGTAGATCGTCGCAGTGAAGAAAGCACAACACACAAAATAAAGGAATCTTCCTTTATATTTGAAATGACCGATGCTTATAATAAGTTTACGCTTGTCAAAATTCAATATGCAGTCCTTGTTCAACTAACAATGCAGGGTTACTTTAATTAAAATTGAAATAAGCTAATGAAAAGGAGGATTTTTTATGGAAGATCATTACCTCTTGCAAATCGAACAAATAATGAAGGCATTGTCTAAATCCTGGTCTATAGACTCAAGTTCAAAATGGAGCCATGATAACCCTGCAAATGGACAATGCGGCGTAACTGCACTAGTAGTAAATGATATATTAGGTGGAGAAGTAAGGAAAACAAAACTGCCTGATGGATGGCATTTTTATAATTTTATCAATGGCAAAAGATATGATTTTACGGTTTCTCAATTTAAAGAAGACATTCTGTATATGGACATTCCTTCTAATAGAAGCGAAGCATTTTCAGATACCAATGAAAAACAATATAACCATTTAAAACAAAGCGTTATGCATCATTTGTCTTTTTCCATATATTAAGTTACGTTTAATAAGAAAAGGGAACCCTAATATATTGAGGGTTCCCTTCATTTTATACAAAGAACTTGCCTTGTTTTTATTTTTTGGGGAGTGACGCAGAAAACTTCGCTGCGTTTAAACCGGCAAGCCGTCCGGTGACAAGGGCCGATGTAATGTTGTACCCGCCGGTGTACCCGTGGATATCGAGAATTTCCCCGCAAAAATATAATCCGTCCTTTTTTTTGGACGCCATTTTTTTCGGATCGATTTCTTTTATCGAAACACCGCCTCCGGTCACAAAGGCTTTTTCAAGCGAAAGCGTGCCGTTCACCATGACGGAAAACTCCTTGCAGTCTTTTACGAACGCCCTGAAACGGTCTTTGGAAAGGGTGGAAAAGGTTTCGGAGGGATCGATCCCGCTCCGTTCGAACAGAAACAGGAGATACCGTTCCTGCATCCAGGACTTGAGCACGTTTTTAACGGACTTTTTCAGCGACTCTTTCAGCTCTTTCTGCATTCGCTGAAACAGCTGTTCTTCGTGGAGGTCTGGGAACAAATCGATATTCATCCTTACATGCTCCTGTTTTTTCAGCTCTTTTACGACAAATTGGCTGCACCTGAGGACAGCCGGGCCGGAAAGGCCGAAATGCGTGAAAATCATATCCATCTGATGGGTGATGACGGGTTTGCCTTTTTTGTTTAACACGCTTAGCGCGACATTTCTCAATGACAGGCCTTGCAATGTTTTTTGTTTAATGAACGGTTCGTCCGAAGTGACGGGAACCTCTGTCGGGAAAAGCTCGGTAATCGTATGCCCGGCATTTTCGGCCCATTCATAGCCGTCTCCCGTTGAGCCGGTATGCGGGACGCTTTTGCCGCCGACCGCCACGACGACCGCCCCGGTCAGAATCTTTTCGCCGTTGTTCGTTACGATGCCGTATGCCTTCTGATCGTCGTATAACACGGATGCCACCTTTTCGTTCGTACGAATGTTGACATGCAGCTGTTCAAGTCTTCTCAACAGAGCGTCCACAACGCTTTGCGCTTTATCGGAAACGGGAAACATCCGCCCGTGGTCTTCTTCTTTGAGCTTCACGCCGAGACGTTCAAAAAACGCGATGATGTCTTCATTGTTAAACTCGGAAAAAGCGCTGTATAGAAAGCGGCCGTTTCCGGGGATATGTTTGATGATTTCATCAATCGGAAGGCGGTTCGTGACATTGCAGCGGCCTCCTCCCGAGATGGCGAGCTTGCGGCCGAGCTTGTTTCCTTTATCGATGAGCAGCACGTTCAGGCCCCGCTCACCGGCCGCGATGGCGGCCATCAGCCCGGAAGGCCCTCCGCCGATGACGATTACATCATAATGCTTCATAACATTTCCTCAACTTTCCTGCAGTGTAAGGCCGCGCGAAGCGAATCCGCGCTCCATCCTATTATTATAACGAAAGAATGACGCCTTTAAAAAAGATCTGTTAAAATTTAGCCCAGTTATTATTACCTAGGTGAAGCACCTGTGTGTTAAAATAGAAAAGTTGAATCTATTTTAGAAAAATGGTGATTGGGAACATGTCAAGCAAACTGTTAAGAGGCACGTTTATATTAACGCTTGGTACCTATATTTCGAGGATCCTCGGAATGATTTATTTAATTCCGTTTGGAGCCATGGTCGGTGCCACCGGAGGTGCCCTGTTCCAGTACGGTTATAATCAATATACGATTTTTTTGAGCATTGCCACGATGGGCTTTCCGGCGGCCGTGTCCAAGTTTGTTTCAAAATATAATTCGATCGGTGATTATGAAACGACGAGAAGGATGCTGCGCGCCGGAATGTCGATGATGCTCGTCACGGGAATCATCGCTTTTTCCCTTCTTTATGTAACCGCTCCGTTTTTTGCAGAAACAGCGCTCGGCGGGACGGAAAATAACGGTCTGACGATCGAACACGTCGTTTATGTCATTCGCATGGTCAGCTTGGCTTTATTGGTTGTGCCGGTATTGGCCCTTGTGAGGGGATTTTTCCAAGGCCACCAGATGATGGGGCCGACAGCCGTTTCACAGGTTGTTGAACAGCTTGCCAGAATCGTTTTTCTCCTCACTGCGACGTATTTGGTCATGAAAGTGCTGAACGGCGGACTTGTAGTAGCCGTAGGCTATGCGACGTTCGCTGCATTGATCGGTGCGTTTGCGGGGCTTTTCACCCTTTATTTTTCCTGGCAGAAAAGAAAAGGGTACCTTATATCGATGAAGCCGAACCTTGTTCCGCCGTCAAATATTACGTACAGGCAGATGTTTAAGGAACTGTTCAGTTATGCCGCTCCGTACGTTTTTGTCGGGCTGGCGATCCCGCTTTATCAGTACATTGATACAAATACGTTTAATAAAGCGATGATTGAAGCGGGGTATCAAAGCATCAGCCAGGATCTGCTGGCGATCGTCACGCTTTACGTTCCTAAGCTTGTGATGATTCCGGTTTCTCTTGCGACGGCTTTCGGGCTGACATTGATCCCGGTTATTACGGAAAACTTCACCAACCGTGACTTTCCGGCTTTAAACAAGCAGATTGACCAGGCGATGCAGATTATTTTGTTTATCGTGCTTCCGGCTTCCGTCGGAATGTCGCTTCTCGCCGGACCGTTCTACACGTTTTTCTACGGATCGGAAAGCCTGCTTCCCGATGTCGGACAAGACATCTTATTCTGGTATTCGCCGGTTGCGCTTTTATTTTCTTTATTTACGGTTAACGCCGCTATTTTGCAGGGGATTAACAAGCAAAAATTCGCCGTTGTCAGCCTTCTGGTTGGGGTCATCATCAAAGTCGTGCTGAACGTGCCTTTGATCAAGCTCTTTCAGGGAGAAGGATCGATTTTGGCGACAGCGCTCGGATATTCGGCATCTTTATTGTATGGCTTCATCATGATCAGACGGCATGCCGGCTACGCTTATAAAAAACTGCTTAAAAGGTTTTTGCTGATGGCGATCCTGACCGCTGTAATGGGAGCCGTCGTATTAATCGCCAAAGCGGTCCTCGGTTTATTTATTTCATATGAGGGCGGACAGATCCGCTCAGCTGTTATCATCGCCATTACATCGGCAATCGGCGGTATCGTCTATCTGTATTTGGCTCACCGTCTAAAACTGTTAGAAAAAATATTCGGTCAGCGGTTTAGCCGCTTTTTCAAAAGAAAGGCCTCATAAGCGGGCTTTTCTTTTATTTTTGAGAAGATTGTTCCTTTGTTTTGAAAAGAGAGCATAAAGCCGTTGTGGATAATATTTTCAATGATCAACAATGGAACCCGGAGAAGGATATTGGACATGGCCTCAGGAATATGTAACATGCACACAATAGACCATTCCGGTCAAGCTTAGGTGCATGTCCGCAATTATTCGCAAAAAACGGCGGGCAAAGGAGTGCGGAAACATCATGAAGGATGAGGACTTATTGGAGGCTTGGAACATTCAAAAAGCTCGCGGAATGGCTGATCTATTCGCACATCTAGAACCGACTTCATGCACCGCCGTACAGCACGCTTTGCAGGCAAAGTCAAAATGTAATATTCCTTGCTGAAGATATTGCGATCTTGCGGGCTATTGCGGGTATGGTGCCACCTGGTCAATCTGACGCCGAGTGTAACACGTACCACACATTCGTCATGCAAGAAAATGAAGGACATCGGCACATTAAGCTGGTCCGGGACACTCCGGCTCTATTTTCTTGAAGAACGGAGCGGGCAGCCGCGGAGCAGGGACGCAGCCTGAATAATTGATCAAACAGCCAGATTAATATGTCCGGTTGTTTTTTTGAAGCCGCAATAGCATAATGAACAAAGCCTTTTATTTATATTAAGGAGGAATCACCTTATGAGATTGGATAAGCTTCTGGCGAACAGCGGCTATGGATCGAGAAAAGACGTAAAAAAAATGCTGAAGAACGGAGCGGTTCGCGTAAAAGACAGAATCGTCAAGGATGCGAAAGAACAGATTGATCCGAATCATGACGAAGTCACCGTATACGGCGAGCCCGTCCATTACCGGGAGTTTGTTTATTTGATGATGAACAAGCCGCAGGGGGTAGTGTCGGCAACAGAAGACAGCCGCGAGGAGACGGTTATCGATTTGCTCGAACCGGAGTTTTTGCACTTTGCGCCGTTTCCGGTCGGAAGGCTTGACAAAGATACCGAAGGCCTGCTTCTACTGACAAACGACGGCGGGCTCGCACACCGGCTTTTGTCGCCGAAAAAGCATGTCCCTAAAACGTATGAGGTGCATGCCGAGAAGCCGGTCACAGAGGCTAGCGCTGCCAGGCTCGAAAGAGGGGTCGACATTGGGGACGGGTATGTCACAAAGCCGGCGAAAGCGGTGATTCTGGAAAATGAAAACGGCAGGCACAAGCTCCTGTTGACGATCACGGAAGGGAAATTCCATCAGGTGAAACGGATGCTGAAAGCCGTCGGCAATGAAGTGACCTACTTAAAACGGCTGAAGATGGGAGATGTGGCGCTCGACCCAGACCTTTTGCCTGGGGAGTACAGAGAGCTGACGGAATCGGAGCTTGCGGCCCTAAAAAAATAAAAGACACTCAAAACTTTGAGTGTCTTGTTAGAAGCAGTTTCAAAAACTCGCAAAGCAAGGTGAGTCTTATTTATATCAATTGTGTGTTGCGTTTTTTTGGAACAATTCTATGAAGATATTCTCACTTTTTTTCTTGTTGTTTCCCATTTGCCTCTGCTTGGGCTGCGAACCAAATCGTTGTATGCCAACACATTCAGATCACGCTGGATTGTTCTCGGTGTAGTGCCAAATTCATCAACCAGTTCCTGGGTTGTAACGAGTCCCTTTTCTTGAATGAACATGTAGACTGACTTAATCCTGGTTAGCATTCGGTTTGTTGAAGGTTTCAAACAACCACTCCCTATCATATGATCGAATGGACTTGACTACCACAACTTACGACTCCAAAATGCAGCATGGACGATTAACAAACAACTCGTAAAAATAATCAATAAATATTATACACGATGTGCCAAAGAAATATCCAGAAAAAAGCCGGAACCAAAATTATGAAAAAATGAAAATCGAAAGCAAAAACGCATGAAATCAAGAGGCTGGCTGCTGCCTAAGCCTCTTTTTCTATATTAATGGCCCTGCAAAAAGAACAGGTGGATGAAAAACAGAATCGCGAAGATCAGGACGAGCGGATGAATCTCCCGCCATTTTCCTTTCGCGGCTTTCACGATCGGATATGAAATAAATCCTAGAGAAATCCCTGTTGCGATGCTTGATGTTAAAGGCATGGCAAGGATGACGAGAAAAGCCGGGAACGCCTCGTCGAGCTCTTTCCAGCGGATGTCGGCGACGGCTCCGATCATCATGCTTCCCACAATGATCAAGGCTGGAGACGTTATCGCCGAAATGCCGGAAACGGCGCTGACAAGCGGACCGAAAAACAGCGCGGCGCCAAAAAGAACGGCGACTGTCAACGATGTCAGCCCGGTTCTTCCTCCGGCTGCCACCCCGGCCGATGACTCAATATAGGCGGTTGTCGGGCTCGTCCCGAACATGGCGCCGATCGTCGTGGCCGTCGAATCGGCGAGAAGCGCCTTTCTCGCGTTCGGAAGCTTGTTGTTTTTCATGAGTCCCGCCTGTTCGGCGACGCCGATCATCGTGCCTGTCGTATCGAAAATCGTGACGAGCAGAAAAGAGAAAACGACCGAATAGAGCCCGTAATGGATGACGTCAGAAAAGGCCGTCAAAGGATTCGCGATGATCAGCTTTTCAGGCAGATGAGGCATGGATAAAACGCCTTGGTCAAAATGGAGCTGACCGGTGAAAAAGGCGATCAGGCCGGTGAAAAGCATCCCGAAAAACAGAGCGCCGTTTACATTCATGATCATCAGAACGACGGAAAAGGTAAGCCCGATCAAGGTCAGTACGACTTCCGGCGAGCGCAGGTTGCCGAGACCGATCAAATTGGCTTCATTGGCCGTAATGATTCCGGCTCCCCTTAGTCCGACAAATGCGATAAACAATCCGATCCCGGCGGTAATCCCGTGTTTTAAATTGGCGGGAATTGCTTCGATCAGTTGTTTTCTGAGCGGTGTTAAGGATAAGATAATAAAGAGAATCCCGGCCGCGAATACGGCGCTGAATGCCGTATGATACGAAACTTCGCCGTTTGATGAACCGACGACGGAAACTGCAAAATACGCATTAAGCCCCATTCCCGGCGCAATCGCGATCGGGAAGTTGGCCGCAAGCGCCATCCAGAGCGTTCCGACGACAGCGGCGATGATCGTAGCGGTAAACACCTGGTCAAAGGGAATGCCGGTGCCAGAAAGAATGCCCGGATTGACGACGACAATGTAAACCATCGTAAAGAAGGTTGTGATTCCTGCAAGAATTTCTTTTTTAACTGTTGTTTTGTTTTCTTTTATGTTAAACATAATTCCTCCAATAACGAACATTATAACGAAACAATATCTATAATATTCGTTAACAGGTATTTTTGCAAGTCGTTTTTCGGGAATCTGATAAAAGGAAAGGATGAAAACGATGAACTGGGAACTGGAAGTGGAAAAGAGAAAGGACGACATTGTTCAGGATATACAGGATTTCTTAAAAATAAACAGCGTTCTCGATGAGAAGACCGCCGGGCCTGGCAAGCCTTTTGGAGAAGGGATTCACAAATGTCTGACGGCTTTGCTGAAAAAAGGGGAGACAAACGGCTTTACGGTGAAAAACCTCGATGGCTATGCGGGCCATATCGAATGGGGAGAAGGCGAAGAGATTATCGGCATCCTCTGCCATATTGACGTCGTCCCGCCCGGAGACGGATGGACAAGCGATCCGTTTGCCGCCGACATCAGAGACGGCCGCATTTATGCGAGAGGCGCGCTCGATGATAAGGGGCCGACAATGGCCGCATTTCACGCCCTGAAAATCGTGAAAGAGCTGAATCTTCCGTTGTCAAAGCGGATCAGGCTGATCATTGGAACAGATGAAGAAAGCGATTGGCGGTGTGTGGAGCATTATTTTAAACATGAAGAAATGCCTTCAGCCGGATTCGCCCCTGATGCCGACTTTCCGATTATTTACGCGGAAAAGGGGCTGATTGACGCAGTTTTGCACTTGGATTGCCCAAATAGCGAAAGCGGCGGGGGATTGGTTTTGGAATCGCTCCGGGCCGGGCGCCGTTTCAATATGGTTCCTGACGAAGCCGAAGCTGTCCTTTCCGGAACGGTTACACCGGATGTTGAACGAGCATTTGCCGATTTTGTAAAAGAAAAGCGGGCCGAGGGCCGAATCTCGAAAAACGGAGACAGTTGCAGGATAAACGTTTTCGGAAAATCGGCACACGCCATGGAGCCTGACAACGGCATCAATGCGGGGCTGATCCTGGCAGAGTTTTTACATACGCAAGCGCTTGATTCAGCAGGCCGCCATTTTGTAAAAGCGGTGTCAGATGCCTTTAGCGGTGACACGAGAGGGAGAAAGCTCGGGATCGCCGTAAGCGATGAGATCAGCGGCGACCTGACCTTAAACGTCGGTCGGATAGCTTACGAGAAAGAAAAAGAAAGTACAGTCGGCATCAACATCCGCTATCCGGTGACAGAAACGAGCGTTCCGGTTAAAGAAGCGCTCGAACGTTTACAAGGCGGAAAGCTTGTAAGTTTTAAAGACAGCAAGCCGCATCATGTTCCAAAAGACCATGAACTGATTAAAACGCTGCAGCGGGTATATGAAGAACAGACGGGGGAACAAGCGGAATTGATTTCGATCGGAGGCGCGACATACGCGAGGTCGCTGCAAGCGGGGGTGGCGTTCGGTCCGCTCTTCCTCGGGCGCCCCGACGTTGCCCATCAGAAAGACGAATATATGGAAATTGACGACCTCTTGCGGGCGGCATCTTTGTATGCGCAGGCTATATACGAACTTGCGAAGTGATACGAAATGAGAAGAGGCGTTTCGTTTGAAATTCCCAACCGCAGCGGATGCTTTCTTTCCGATGTGCTAAAACCGATTCGAATTTCCGATTACGATTGGCTGCTTGATGGCTGCGAATGGTATATCGTTCAACACGAACGGCTGACAGATGAGGAGCTTTTTCCAGGTGATCAAAACGTCGTGGAAGGCGAAGCGCTGCAAACACGCTTGGCAAACACGTCTTATACAATTTTTGCAGATATGAAAGCATTCCCGAAGAATCAGCATCCCGAGCAAATTGAGACATATGGAGAGTTCATCAAAAGCGATTGCCGGCTGGTTGTTCTCATAGCGGATTCCTGTTATGCATCCATCTATTGCAAAGACCAAAAGCAGATTGGCTTGTTGTACAGAAATGCAAAAGCTTGCGGTTTTGGGCATGTTGAATATATAACAGATGAAAATGATGCAAGGACAGGGATGCATGTATAGAGTCTGTTTCAATAAAAAACACTTGATTTCGCACTTCGAAATCAAGTGTTTTTCTTTACTGTTGAAATAAATCGCTTGATAGATAGCGTTCTCCGGTATCGGCGGTCATACAGACGACGATTTGATCGGCCGGAAGTTTTTTAGCCGTTTCAATCGCGGCAAAGCACGCCGCACCTGAGGAAGGGCCGACAAGAATGCCTTCTTCCCGGGCCAGTCTGCGCGTCATCTCGTACGCTTCCTCGTCTTTTATTTTCAAAATTTCATCATAGACGTTTTCGTTTAAAATATTCGGGATAAAACCGGGGCTTGTCCCGACGAGTTTATGTTTTCCGGGCTTGCCTCCGGACAATACGGGCGACCCCGCAGGTTCCGCTACATGGACCGTTATTTTCGGAAACAGCTCCTTCAGCTTTTCACCCGTACCGGTAATCGTGCCGCCCGTTCCCGCAGTCGCCACAAACGCGGCAAGCGGTTTGCCGATTTGTTCTATTGCCCGGGCAATTTCCAAGGCGGTTGTTTTTCGGTGGGCTTCGGGGTTCGCTTCATTATCAAACTGCATCGGGATGAAGCTTCCCGGAATTTGTTCTGCAAGCTCCCGCGCTTTTTTGATGCTTCCCGGCATTCGTTCATCCCCCGGTGTAAGAACGACTTCTGCCCCGTATGCTTTTAAAAGGTTGATCCGTTCTTTCGTCATCGTATCAGGCATGACGAGAATCGCCTGATACCCTCTTGCGGCGGCATTCATGGCGAGTCCGATTCCAGTGTTTCCGCTTGTCGGCTCGATGATTGTAGCCCCAGGCTTAAGAAGGCCCTTTTCTTCAGCGTCTATGATCATTTGATATGCCGCTCTGTCTTTCACGCTTCTGCTCGGGTTGAAATATTCGAGTTTTACGTAAACCTGTGCCGCATCCTTCGGCTGAACCCGGTTCAATTTGACGAGGGGCGTATCTCCGATTAATTCTGCTATATTGTGAACGGCTCTCACACGTGTACACCCTTTCTAAGAAAACATGTTTTTTCAATATCCTATCACAACCCCGTAAAAGTGAAAAATAGAGAGGTTATAAGTCCCTGTGTTTTTTGTTAAAATGGTAAGAAGATCGATGGAAGGATGGCATGAATATGTCTGTGAAACCGCATTTTTTTATTGGAATTCCTTTCCCGGCCGAGCTTGCGGAGCCGCTTTATCATTCAATCAGCAGCCGCCCGGAATTAGCTTTTCATAAATGGGTCCATGCTTTGGACTATCACTTTACGCTCGTATTTCTTGGACCGGCTGACAGTGAGCAGCTTTCGGACCTTGAGGAAGGCTTAAGTCTGATCGCTTCTGACACGGCTTCCTTTGAACTTCGTCTCAGAAAAACAGGGACGTTCGGCAAGCCGTCTGAGCCGAGGATTCTCTATGTTGAACCCGAATATTCCGCCGCTCTTTTTGAATTAAGGGAGCGGGTCAAGCAGGCCGCCGCCGCCGCGGGCTTTGAGATTGAAAAGCGGCCTTTTCGTCCCCATATGACGGTTGCGAGAAAATGGAACGGGGCCGATCCATTTAACGGGCGCTTAGACCCGCTCGATGGTGAAGTATCGTTCACAGCACGCAATCTCACCGTTTTTCAGACGCATCTGGACAAGGTTCCAAAATACGAGCATAAAGCTGTTTTTCCTTTCGGCACACAGGATCAAGCAGCAGAAATGTAAGATTCGGAGTTGAAACAACGATGGCACAGATTATTAAAATACAGGATTGCATTTCAAGATATGAGCAAGACCCTTATCATTATATGAATCAGTTCATCCGTTTAAAAAAACAGCGATGGCAGTCAATGACGGCCATCGCGGAAGAGAAGGAAGCGGGCCGTTTTCAGATCGCCGCAGCCGCCGGGGAAGAAACGGGCGGCACGAAGAAGAAAAAATTTTCATTAAAAAGAAAAAAAGAAGTATCCGATATGAATAGTGGAAGAGAAGTCGATGATCAATGGTTTAACGGTTTGGAAGCCGAAATGGACGGAAGTTTTATCGCAAAAATCCCCGCAGGCAAAAAAGAGCTTGCTCCATTTTTTAAAGAATACCTTTATCAATTTCAATTAAAATGGGCAAGCTCGACGATTTCTGACATATCCAGCCTTTCCCGGGAAATACATAACGATAAAATTCTGCAAATTTTGGCCCAGCAGCTTCCGGATTCGTATTTTCTGATGTACAAGCCTGTTTTGCAAGTGAATCAGGCGACGGTCGAATTAAGCATCATCCTGTTAACGCCGCTTGAAATCTATTGCATGGTTTTTCTCGAAGGTGATAAGGAAAGCACCTTTAGCGGCTCCAAAAATCGTTTTTGGAAGGAAAAAACCGTACGAGGCAGAGAAACATCTGTTTTAAATCCGTCAACTGAACTTATCAGAACCGGTTCTGTCCTTTCGGGGCTTTTGAAGGGGGCAGACATTGACCTGCCGATCCGCAAAGCGATCTTCAGCAGGACTTCGTATATCGATTACCCCGAACCTCCGTACGGAATCGACATTTATGACCGGAGGGAATGGCGCAACTGGATCTCGAGACAGCAAAAAAACATCGCTCCAATTAAAAACCGGCAGCTGAAAGCCGCGAAAATTTTGTTGGCACACGGCGTTTCCGATTCAAAGCGCAGAAAGGAATGGCTCGATTAACCGTCTGAACGTTATCCGGCTTTTTCATAACATAAAATGGAGAATTGAATCATGAGTGAATGGTATATCATCATTAACCCAAAAGCAGGAAGATCGTCGGCTCTCAGAGTATGGAAGTCACTGCAAAAAGAGCTGCAAAAAGCAAACGTTTCGCACCGCTCGTTCATCACCCAGCACCCGGGGCATGCCGAAGTGCTGGCAAGGCAAATATCGACGATCCAGGACGACCGGCTGAAGCGCCTGCTTATCATTGGCGGAGACGGCACTATCCATGAAGTCCTAAACGGATTAACCAGCCTCCAGGACATTCAGCTTAGCGTTATCCCGGCAGGCTCGGCAAACGATTTTAAAAGAGGCTTCTCCATTAAAAAATCGGATGTCATCAAAGAGCTGAAAAAAGCCGGAAAATCACTGACCAGGACGTATGCACTCGGAAGCTTTCTCACAAAGGACAGTGCAAACGAGCTTTATTTTGCCAATCACCTCAGCATCGGGTTTGACGCCGTGGCCGCCAAAAAAATGTCTGACATGCCAAAGTGGACGGCCGTTTTCAGATTGAATCATCTGATTCAGCCGTTTTTGTTTTTGGCAGCCGCCTTTACGTTTAAACCGTTTGTCCTTTCTTTTGAAAGCGAAGACGAAAAGCGGACGTTTAAAAAAGTTTGGTTTGCGGCGATTTCAAATCATCCGTACTATGGCGGAGGAATGAAGATCGCGCCGGATGCAAATCCGCGCGAAGAGCTTTTAGATGTGACGATCATCGAAGACCGGCCGGTGCTAAAAAAAGCGGCGCTGTTATTTGCGATGTCTTTCGGCAAACATATCGGTAAAGCCGGGGTCACGTCGTTTAAGACGAAAGATATTTATTTTCATACGAACGAACGGGTTCTGTTCCAGGCGGACGGGGAGATCATCGGTTCAGCGCCTGTTTTTGTAAAGACCGGGAAGGAATCGCTCCGCTTAAAAGCATAAACCATCCGAATGAAAGGGAGACTTGGGATGCGATTGAAGCTCCCTGATATGAAGCGCTATTTGGCATATTGCGGCCCTTTTCAAATTTTCGATAAAACGCTTTGGGCAAACGGCAAGCTTCAGCTGAAGCGGCATCGGCACGCATGTTCTTTGCGAGCCGAAGGGAATTTCTAGTTTTGCTTGACGAAGTTTGGCGTATAGCGCTAAAATTTATAAGACGGCTATTGTTTAGCACAGATGACTCTCAATAGCCGTCTTTTTATTTTAATAGAGAGACGATCAATACAGCATCTTGTTTTCCGGCCAAGGAAGGCAAATGCTTTTAAAAACTTTTATGAAATGATGGGTTGAAAATCGATATGAACTGGTTGGGACAATTACTAGGTAGCGAATGGGAGATTTCCCCCGCAGGAGGAGCTACAGGAGACGCATATTATGCAGAACATAATGGGCAGCAGCTTTTTTTAAAGCGGAACAGCTCCCCTTTTTTGGCTGTCCTGTCCGCGGAAGGAATTGTTCCTAAGCTTGTTTGGACGAAACGAATGGAAAACGGGGACGTGATTACGGCGCAGCACTGGCTCAGCGGCAGAGAGCTGAAACCGAAGGACATGAACAGCCAGGCGGTGGCTGAGATGCTTCGGAAAATCCACACCTCCAAAGAGCTGTTGGATATGCTGAAAAGACTCGGCAAGCACCCTTTTCAGCCAAGCTCCGTGATCACGCAATTAAAGCAATTTATCCAAGCCCGGCAATATCCGATTCCGCAGCTGGATCAGGCGCTCTTTTACCTTGAACACCATCTTGAAGACGTTCAGTCAGGTGAAAAAGTCGTCTGCCACTGCGATATTAATCATAATAATTGGCTTCTTACAGATCAGAACCAGCTTTATTTAATCGATTGGGACGGTCCTATGATTGCAGATCCTGCCATAGATCTCGGGCCCCTTCTGTACCACTACGTTGAGGAGAAGGAATGGGAAAGCTGGCTCGAGCGTTACGGCACTTCTCTAACGGACAATCTTAAGCTGAGGATGGCCTGGTACGTATTGGCAGAAACAGCGATGACAACGCTCAGGCAAAAGGCGAAAAGAAATCAAGAGGGCTTTAACCAGGGGCTTGAACAGCTGCACGTGCTCCTGGAGCGTCTCCTCCGCACTTCATGAAAACGAGCCTATTTCTCTGACCCATTGCGAGAGACGGTCCTGATGCTCTGAGATATGGTCGTTGATCGAAGAAGTCGACTTCCCTCTCTGGCTGTACAGGTAAATGTCTTCAAGGATGCCTTTAAGGTTTGCATCAACATGTGCATTGGCCATCAGCGACTTAATAATCCGTTCCATCTGTTCGCATTCGGCGACGGTGCCCGTGCAGTCCGCCTGATGATCGGAGAGGATGTCCTGTAAGAGACGAATTTGATTTTCTTGATTTAATCCCATGATAAAAGCACTTCCCTTCATTTGAATATATGGATTAAATTGTTCAGAACGCATATTTTTATACATGAAAGACCCGGGGTCGAAAGCCCCGGGTCTTTCGCGTCTCTCCAAGAGGTCTTGCGGGGCGGTTGATTTCGTGGTATGTTGTTAGACGATATAACAGATAGAGGTGTAAAGTACATGCGAATGCGTCACAAGCCTTGGGCGGACGATTATTTGGCTGAAAACTCCGATATTGTCATCAGCGACCCGTCCCAGTATAAAGGGAAATGGCATTCCGTTTTTGGAAATGACAACCCGATTCACATCGAAGTAGGAACCGGAAAGGGCCAATTTATTTCAGGAATGGCGCTCAAGCATCCGGATGTAAACTATATCGGCATCGAACTGTTTAAAAGCGTCATCGTAACGGCGGTCGATAAGGTAAAGCAGACGGGGGCGCCGAACGTAAAGCTTTTAAACATCAATGCAAACGATCTTTCCGAAGTATTTGCGGAAGGGGAAATTGAGCGGGTGTATTTGAATTTTTCCGATCCGTGGCCTAAAAAACGCCATGAAAAACGCCGTCTGACAAACCATGCTTTCATAAAAAAATACGAGCACGTCTTGGGGGGAAAAGGTGCGATTCACTTTAAAACAGATAATCGCGGATTATTTGAATATTCCCTGACGAGCTTTTCCGAATACGGACTCGTTTTGACGTTCGTCAGCCTTGATTTGCATCAAAGCGATTTTGAAGGGAACGTCATGACGGAATATGAAGAAAAATTTGCTGCCAAAGGCCAGCCGATATACAGGGTTGAAGCCGAGTGGAGAACATGAAAAAACAGACGATCTAAAGGTCTGTTTTTTTTTGCGTTAAATTGGCCGGATTTTTTTGCTACGATAAGGTGGGAGGGATCATAATGGAAACTTTGCACATCGGCGGCATCAAGCTGACCTGGCTGAACGGCGGCGTAACGCATATGGACGGCGGCGCCATGTTCGGCGTGGTACCAAAGCCGCTATGGTCAAAAAAATATCATGCAAATGAAAAAAATCAGATCGAATTGAGGACAGATCCGATTCTTGTCCAAAAGGACGGAACCAATCTGCTGATCGATTCGGGAATCGGGCGCGGGAAGCTCTCGGACAAACAAAAAAGAAACTTCGGGGTCACGGAAGAATCTTCGCTTGATGAGTCGCTACAGGCGCTCGGCCTCTCAACGGAAGATATTGACGGGGTGCTGATGACCCACCTTCATTTCGACCATGCCTGCGGCTTGACGCGGTATGAAGGGGATGAGCTTGTCTCCGTTTTTCCGAATGCCGCCATTTATACGTCCTTGATCGAGTGGGAAGAGATGAAAAACCCGAACATCCGCTCAAGAAATACATATTGGAAAGAGAACTGGGAACCGGTTCAGCAGCAAGTAAAAACTTTTGAGCAAAAGCTTGACGTATTGCCCGGCATCACGATGCATCATACAGGCGGGCATAGCGACGGCCACTCTGTGATCGTTCTCGATGATTCCGGCGAGACGGCGCTTCACATGGCGGACATCATGCCGACGCATGCCCACCGGAACCCGTTATGGGTCCTCGCTTATGACGATTATCCGATGACATCGATTGCGGAAAAACAAAAATGGCAGGCTGCCGCTGCCGAAAAAGACGCATGGTACATTTTTTACCATGATGCATCCTACAGAGCATTGAAATGGGATGAAAACGGCGATATCAAAGTTTCAGTGAAAAGGCAAAAACGGTAGTTCTCCCATTTTTGTGAATGGTTTACCCGAATGTTATCCATCCTATAGGTAATTAACATGTGAAAGGAAGGCTACGGGTGAGCTACAAAGATCTGAACGAGCATGTCATTGAAACCAAATTAAGGGGATTTGAAGTGCTTTCGACTCCCATGCTGAATAAAGGGGTGGCATTTCCGCTTGAGGAAAGGAAAGCCCTGGGCTTAACGGGGCTTCTTCCGCCGAAGGTGCTGACGTTGGAGGAGCAGGCGAAGCGGGCTTACAAGCAGTTTCGTTCACAGCCTGACGATTTAAGCAAAAACGTGTATTTGACTGCACTGCATGACCGGAATGAAGTACTCTTTTACAGGCTTCTGAATGATCATATGACAGAGATGCTGCCGATCGTTTATACCCCGACCGTCGGTACGGCGATCCAGCAGTACAGCCATGAGTACAGAAAGCCGCGCGGCCTGTTTTTGTCCGTCGATGACCCGGCCGGGATGAAAACGGCTTTTGAAAACCTGGCGGCTGAGAAGGATCGGATCGACTTGATCGTGGCTACTGACGCCGAAGGGATTCTCGGCATCGGGGACTGGGGAGTCGGAGGGATCGCCATCTCCATCGGAAAGCTTGCCGTCTATACGGCTGCAGCCGGAATTGACCCGAACAGGGTGCTTCCTGTCGTGATTGACGCTGGTACAAACCAGGAGAGGCTCTTAAACGATCCGCTCTATGTCGGAAACCAGCATTCGCGCATCAGGGGGGACCGTTATGAATCATTTATCGAGCAGTATGTTGAGATTGCGACAAAGACCTTTCCGGGCGTCTTGCTGCACTGGGAGGATTTCGGCACGCAAAATGCCCGCCGGATTTTGAAAAAATACAAAGATAAAATATGCACCTTTAACGACGATATTCAAGGAACCGGAGCGGTCACGCTTGCCGCCGTGCTGGCGGCCGTGAAAATCTCAAAAATTCCGCTGAAAGACCATAAAATTGTGATATTTGGAGCAGGTACCGCGGGTATCGGCAACGCCGAACAGATCCGGTCCGCGTTCATCAAACAGGGAATGTCGGAAGAGGAAGCGTACCGCCGTTTCTGGTGCATCGACCGGAACGGACTGCTGACGGATGATATGAACGATTTGCAGGAAATGCAAAAGCCATATGCTAGACCGGCCGACGAAGTGAAGGATTTTGAGCGGAACGGTCCCGGACAAACGATTGATTTGGAAGAGGTCGTCAGGAAAGTCCAGCCGACGATTTTAATCGGAACATCGACCGTCTCAGGCGCATTCACTGAAAAAATCGTAAAAGAAATGGCGTCTCATACCGAACGCCCGGCGATATTCCCGATGTCAAATCCTACGCCTTTATCAGAGGCGAAGCCGGAGGATTTAATTGCATGGACGGAAGGGCGCGCGCTCGTCGCTACTGGAAGTCCATTTGACCCCGTGCAGTATAACGGCACGGAATACATCATCGGCCAGGCGAACAACGCTTTTGTGTTCCCGGGCCTCGGACTCGGAACGCTCGTCTCAAAGGCAAAACTCATCACCGATAACATGTTCTTTGCAAGCGCCGAAGCGATTGCCAATATGGTTGATGTCGGCAAGCCGGGAGCGGCCCTGCTGCCTCAGGTGGAAGATTTGCGGACGGTGTCGGCGACCGTCGCTGTGGCTGTTATAAAAGCGGCCATCCAGGACGGGGTTGCCGGATCACAGCCTCAGGATATCATCCAGGCGGTGCAGGACGCGATGTGGCATCCGGTTTATCGGCCGATTCGCGCCATATAGCAAAGATGCGGCCCATCCAGATGGCCGCATCTTTTTTTCATTACGCCGCTGTCTCAATGACATCAACGATCATTCCTGTTTTTGCGTCAACCATGACCTCATATTGTTCAAGCTCTCCTAAACATGATCTGGTGATCCCTGTTTTATAGACGATGACGGTTTCGCCGTTGACGGTATAAGGCTCTGGGACGGTATATATCCAGGACCCGTCGATCGGTCCCCTCTGCTTAAAAGCCGATTTGACGATCCGCAGCGCTTTTTCCGAGGAAATATAAGGGGTCATGACATATCGTTTGACAGCGATGGCTGCGGCGATGCCGATCCCGGCTCCGATGAGAAAATGGCGCAATTTCATAATCATAGCACCTCCAAGGCTTCTTTTTTCCATTATACAGAACATGTCCTTCTCTGTTAAGGATGGGGTCTGCTGTGGAAACATATTGTATACTTGCTGTAAAATGTGTTTGAGATACATACGAAATGAGGGAAACTGATGAATCAGGAAACGAGAAAGCTTTTTCAAACGCTGACCGAACTTCCCGGCGCTCCCGGCAATGAACATCACGTCCGGGCTTTTATGAAAAAAGAGCTGCAAAAATACGCCGACAAGGTCATTCAAGACAGGCTCGGAAGCGTGTTTGGCATGAAAAAGGGGCGCGAGGGAAGCCCGAAAATCATGGTCGCGGGTCATATGGATGAAGTGGGATTTATGGTCACATCCATTACGGACAACGGAATGCTCCGGTTTCAAACGCTCGGGGGATGGTGGAGCCAGGTTCTTTTGGCACAGCGCGTTGAAATTCATACGGAAAACGGACCGATTCCGGGTGTTATCGCCAGCACTCCGCCGCACCTTTTAACAGATGAACAGCGGAAGCGTCCGATGGATATTAAAAACATGCTGATCGACATCGGTGCGGATGACCGCGAAGATGCCGAAAAGATCGGTGTCAAGCCGGGACAGCAAATCGTCCCGATCTGTCCGTTCACCCCGATGGCGAATGAGAAGAAAATATTGGCGAAAGCGTGGGATAATCGCTATGGCTGCGGGCTGAGCATCGAATTGCTGAAAGAGCTCCACGGGACGGAGCTCCCGAATACGCTGTATTCAGGAGCGACCGTTCAGGAAGAAGTCGGCACGCGAGGCGCCCAGACTGCGGCAAACATGATTCAGCCCGATTTGTTTTTCGCGCTTGATGCAAGTCCGGCAAACGACTCCAGCGGGGACAAAAACGAATTCGGCCAGCTCGGCAAAGGCGTGCTGCTGAGGATTTTCGACCGTTCCATGGTAACCCACAGCGAAATGAGAAACTTCGTGCTGGATACGGCCGAATCGAATGATATCCCGTATCAATATTTCGTCTCTGCAGGCGGCACCGATGCAGGCCGCGTCCACATTTCAAACGAAGGAATTCCTTCAGCCGTCATCGGAATCTGTTCAAGGTACATTCACACATCGGCCTCGATCATTCATGTTGACGATTACCTGGCTGCAAAAGAATTGATCATTCGTTTAGTCAAAGCGTGTGACAGCTCTTTGGTCAAATCGATTTTGCAAGCCGACTAAAATGATGAAACCTGTGCCGTAAGCACAGGTTTTTATTCGCTTTCAAACACGTATGACAGCGATTTGATCGCCTGGTTGACGGTTTCAACGGTGATATTGGCTTTGTTTGACAGCTCTTTCAGCGGATGATGCAGAGATTTGGGGCGGATGATGATCAGCGGTTTTCCTTTTGCAATGGCGTAGGAAGCATCCATGGCCGTGTTCCATTGCTTATACTTTTCGCCGAAAAGGGCGATGACAATATCCGCTTTGTTCATTAAAACCGATGTTCTGAAATTGTTTAAATCGGAAGCCGCATCGTCTTTAGCGACCGGGTCGGTCTGCTTGCCTAAAATTTCTTCTCCGATGTTGTCTGACCGGTCGTGATGTTCCATCGGTCCGACAAATGTGACAGGCAGTTTCAGCGATTTCGCCTTTTCCTTTACTTCCTCGCGCCAGTTGCTATGTATTTCCCCGGCAAGATAAATGGTAAATTCCATACAGGATTTCCTCCTTCCTTGTTTTAAGCTTTGTACGCCTTATCGGATATTTTTACCCGTTCAGCTTTCATGTTAAACGAGAATGGGTTGATAAAGCAAAAAAATTGTGCTAATGATATGAAGAAGGTTTCAAGCAGGCGTCATATCAGATTTTCCCCGCAGAAAAGGGGTATGATACATAAAAGAACAGTCATCCTTGGACCGGTGCCGGCAAAAATCTGGCGATAGAACCCGTTGTCTGGTATGATCCGAATGGATGATAAGAACAATACACTGGAGGCGTTGATCATGAAAAAAATCGAATCTAATGAAGAGCTGCAAAAAGCCGTCAATGATGACTTGTCCCTGCTGATGTTTTCAGCTGACTGGTGCCCGGACTGCCGGTTTGTCGAACCGTTTTTACCCGAGCTTGAAGCGAATTATCCCGAATACACATTCTACTATGTAGACCGCGACAAATTTATCGATACATGCGCCGAGTGGGATATTTTCGGAATCCCGAGCTTTCTCGTATTCAAAAACGGAACAGAAATCAGCCGCTTTGTCAGCAAAGACCGGAAAACGAAAGAGGAAATTGAACAATTTTTGACCGATTCCCTGAAAAAGTAGCAGAAAGGAAGTTCCCTCTATGAAAATGACGTCAAGGAAACTTTCCGATATCTTAAAAAAACGATTGCAAAATGAAAGCTGGACCTTTTATTTTGACAGAGAAAAAGATACGCTGAGAATTGAAGATAAAGCCACTAAAAAAGGCATTACCCTCGAGCTTCCCGGCATCATCGCCAAATGGGAGCAAAAAAAAGACGAGGCCATCGATGAAGTCGTCTATTATACCGAGGAAGCGCTGAAGGCAATGAAGGGCCAGGCCCAAGAAATGGAGGGGCGGGAAAGCCTGATTTACCCCGTCATCCGTTCGACGTCATTTCCTGAAAAGTCGAGTGCCGGGATTCCGCTTATATTCGACGATCATACCGCTGAGACGAGAATCTACTACGCGCTGGATCTTGGCAATACGTACCGGCTGATTGACGAGAAAATGCTTGAAAAAGAAGGCTGGACAAAAGAGCGGATCAGGGAAACGTCTTCTTTCAATCTTCGCTCGCTCAAAACCGTTGTCAAGGAAGACGTTGTAGCCGACAACCGCTTTTACTTTTTCAGAGCAAACGACGGCTATGATGCAAGCCGCGTGTTGAACGAATCGATCCTTGCCGCGTATGAACAAAAAGCTGAAGGAGCGCTGGCGGTCTCCATTCCGCATCAGGATGTATTGATCATTGCTGACATTCGCAATCAGGCAGGGTATGATATTCTCGGGCAAATATCGATGAGCTTTTTTGCGAGCGGAACGGTCCCGATTACGGCGCTTTCGTTTTTATATGAAGATGGAAAGCTTGAACCGATCTTCATTCTCGCTCAAAACCGCCCGAAAAAGAAATGATAGAAAGGATTTTTTTGATGAACGCATTTTATAATTTAGAAGGAGTAGGCGACACGCTTCTCATCTCTCTTCACGACATTCCACGCGAGAACATGGCTTTCGAACGCTTCGGAGATGTCGTTAAAATCTTTGATAAAGAAACACAAGAAACATCAGGATACAACATCTTTAATGCCTCATCCTACATGAACCTGACCGAAAACGGACCCATCGCCCTTTCTGAAAGCTTTGTCCAGGATGTAAATGAAATTCTGGTCCGCAACGGATTAAAAGACGAGCTGACCGTCGACCTTTCTCCGAAGTTCGTCGTAGGTTATGTCGAAGAAAAAGAAAAGCACCCGAATGCCGATAAATTGAGCGTCTGCAAAGTCAACGTGGGAACAGAAACACTGCAGATCGTTTGCGGAGCTCCGAATGTTGAAGCAGGCCAAAAAGTCGTCGTCGCCAAAGTCGGAGCCGTGATGCCAAGCGGCATGATCATCAAAGATGCCGAGCTCCGCGGTGTGCCGTCAAGCGGGATGATCTGCTCTGCAAAAGAATTGAACCTTCCCGACGCGCCGAAGGAAAAAGGGATTCTCGTCCTTGATAACAGCCGTGAAGCCGGAGAAGCCTTTGAATTTTAAAACGGCATAAAATGAACCAAACGTTCGAATACATGTGAAAGAAGCCGCTGGGTCAAAAACTTGGCGGCTCTTTTATTCGTCGGACGGACAGGAAGCACCTTGTTCTTTTCTGGCGGGTGAAGCAATGGTATACTAAAAACCGTCCCCGAAAAATTCAAGGGAGTTAGAGAGTGATGATTCATGAGCTGGATTAGCAAAATGTTCGGCCTTTTTTTAGGCGAAGATGAACATAACGAAAAAAACACGAAAAACATGTCAGAGGAGCCGCTTTCAGGCTCGTCTTTTGAAGAAAACGAAGACATGCCGCAAATATCAGACGCAAAAGTCGTTTATGAATACCCAAAAGGCAAGTTCCGCTTCCCGGTGATTCCTGATCAAAAAACACAGCAAAGGGAAAATACAAGGGAGCCTCAGCAAAGACAAAGGCAACGCCATTCCTACAGCAACCCTGCAACAAGGCAGCGCCCATCCGATGTTTCAAGAAATGATACGGAAAAACCGGCTAAAAAGCCATTTAAACCGTCGGTCATCCCTTCGCCGATTTACGGCTATCACGAACAAAAAAGAATCAAGCCAAACCATTTGCCGGCCAAAAAGCAAAAAGAACCGCGCGTGACGCTTCTCACGGAAGAAATTGAAAAGGAACAGCGCTTTTTTGAACAGCCAATCCAAAAAGCGCCTTCTCACACTGTCAGTCAGCCGGCGGCAGATCCGGAAAAGCCGGATCAGAAAGCGGCTGTCGTACGGGAAAACAGCGTTTTTGATGAAGCATCAATATCCCGTGCATATGATGATGAACAGGAAGAAGCGCGGACCGTTCGGGAAGAAAGCGATACGCAAGCTGCGGAAAAATCCGCCGGCTATGTTGAAGAAAAATCCCGTGCAAATGATGGTGAACAAGAAGAACCCCGGACCGTTTGGGAAGAAAGCGATATACAATTGGCGAAAGACCGCGGAGACTCTCTTAATGAAAAAGAATCCGGAGCCTCCGATTTAACGGATGAAGCGCCGGTCGAAAAAGCCGGAGAAAGCGGGGAAGAGCAGAGCTTTTTCGAAGAAAAAGGGGCATCTGTACATCCGCCGCTCTCCTCAGAGGAAACGGGAGCGCTTATGAGCAAGGCTGGAGACCTTGGAAACGAAGCGATGTCAAGTCAAGGCATTCAAATGGGTGATGGAAACCAGTCGCCTGAACAAGCAGAAGAAAACGAACAGGCATTTCCTGCTGAACAAAGCCGTAAGGACCCTGAACCGCAAAGCGTCAACAACGAATCGCAAGCAGCCGTACGTGAAAAGAATGAAAGCCAAGAGCTTTCCGATTCGAAGGCCCGCGGCAACGCAAGCGGAGATTTGACTGCGCCGAAACCGAAGCACAGGTCATCTTCCGTACCGTTTAATGTCATGATGTTTGCTGCAGATAAACAAAAAGAAAACGCGGCAAACGCCTCCCGCGGATACGAGTTCCCGAGTTTGGCCCTGCTTGATGTTCCGCCAGCTCAAAAGCGGGACGATCAACCATGGATAAACGAGCAGCGGGAGCTGTTGGATGTGACCCTCGAAAACTTCAATGTCAGAGCGAACGTTGTTCATGTTACACAGGGGCCGTCGGTGACAAGGTTCGAAGTGCACCCAGAACCTGGAGTGAAAGTCAATAAAATTACAAACCTATCGGATGATATCAAACTGAGCTTATCGGCAAAAGACATCCGCATCGAGGCGCCGATTCCCGGAAAGAATACGATCGGAATCGAAGTTCCGAACCTACATAGCAAGATGGTGTATTTGCGCGAAATGATCAGAAGCCCGGAATTTAGAACAAACCCGTCTCCTTTGACGGCGGCTCTCGGGCTCGATATTTCCGGACAGCCGGTGGTCTGTGATCTGAAAAAAATGCCTCACGGATTGATTGCAGGGGCTACGGGATCAGGAAAAAGCGTATGTCTGAACACGATTTTAGTCAGCCTGCTGTTTAAAGCCGACCCTACAGAGGTGAAGCTGTTGCTCATTGACCCTAAAATGGTCGAGCTTGCTCCGTACAACGAAATTCCGCATCTTGTCAGTCCTGTCATTACGGATGCAAAAGCGGCTACGGCGGCCTTGAAGTGGGTCGTTGAAGAAATGGAGCGCCGCTATGAATTATTCGCGCACTCCGGAGTGCGCGATATTGAGCGCTTCAACGAAAAGGTTCATGAAAAGAAAATGGGCGAAAAACTCCCATATCTCGTTGTCGTTATCGATGAGCTTGCCGATCTGATGATGGTCGCCCCGAATGAGGTCGAAGAAAGCATTTGCCGAATCGCCCAAAAAGCCAGGGCGTGCGGCATTCACCTGCTGATTGCGACACAGCGGCCGTCGGTCGACGTCATCACAGGCTTGATCAAAGCGAATATCCCGACCAGAATCGCATTTTCCGTTTCAAGCAACGTCGATTCAAGAACGATTATCGATATGGCCGGGGCGGAAAAGCTGCTTGGAAAAGGAGATATGCTCTTTTTGGAGAACGGGTCCGGGAAACCGGTGCGCCTTCAGGGGAACTTCGTATCTGACCGCGAAATTGACCGGGTCGTTTCCCACGTAAGGAAACAGCAAAAGCCGTCTTATTTATTCGAGCAGGAAGAGCTCGTCAGACAAAATCCGGCAGGCTTTGATCATGACGAACTGTTCCTTGAAGCGTGCGAATTCGCCGTTGAACAAAACAGCGCCAGCACCTCGAGCCTGCAGAGGCGGTTTAGGATCGGCTACAACAGGGCCGCCAGATTAATCGATATGATGGAAAGAGAAGGCATGATATCGGAAGCAAAAGGAAGCAAGCCGAGAGAAGTGCTGATCACGCGTACGGATTTGGAACAGCTGATAGAAAGTAGTTCACTTTTCAGCTAAACATGGTATGATAGCTGTTGGGCGTGTTTTTTTAAAAAGTTTGGTGCGCCATAAGAAGAAAGCGCCGTAAGCGGCGTTTTCATCCGTTTTAAGAGAACCTTTCGGAAGGTGCAAAAAATCTTTCGAAAGGAAGGTTTAATCAATCTTAAAAATGCCTGATACTAAAAATATCGAAGCAAGTTAGAAGAACATTGATGCGGCCAGGCTTTAGGTTGCAAATTGAAATAAGCGTCATATACTGGGAAGCAGATAGACGTTTGTTGGAGGTACAATTATGACTGTTTATCATTTTGTCGGAATAAAGGGGACAGGTATGAGTCCGCTTGCCCAAATTCTCCATGATAATGGATATACTGTCCAAGGATCGGATATCGAAAATTATATTTTTACACAAAAAGCGTTGGAAGAAAGAAATATTCCGGTTTACCCTTTTGATCCCGAAAATATTAAACCGGGAATGACCGTTATTGCCGGAAACGCCTTTCCCGATACGCATCCCGAAATCGAAAAAGCCCTTGCAGACGGGCTTCCTGTCGTTCGGTATCATAAATTTCTCGGGGAGTACTTGAAGAAGTTTACAAGCATTGCGGTCACGGGCGCTCACGGAAAAACATCGACGACAGGGCTGCTGTCGCATGTTATTCAAAAAGCAAAACCGACATCGTATTTAATCGGCGACGGAACAGGAAAGGGAAGCGAAAACAGCGAATATTTCGTACTTGAGGCGTGTGAATACAGAAGGCATTTTCTGAGCTATCAGCCGGATTATGCAATCATGACGAATATTGACTTTGACCATCCCGATTACTTTGCAAACATCGATGATGTGTTTGACGCCTTTCAAACGATGGCTCTGCAGGTGAACAAAGGGATCATCGCGTGCGGGGATGACGAATACTTGATGAAGATCCATGCCAACGTTCCTGTCGTATACTACGGCTTTGCGGACGAAAACGATTTTCAGGCGAGAAACGTCATCAAAAATACGGAAGGCACCACTTTCGATGTTTTTGTCCGGAATACATTCTATGACACATTCTATATACCGGCTTACGGAAGCCATAATGTCCTGAACGCGCTGGCCGTCATTGCGCTTTGCCATTATGAGCAGGTCGATGTCGACATCATTAAAGAAGGGCTTAGAACCTTCAGCGGCGTCAAACGGAGATTTAATGAAAAAATCGTCGGCAATCAAGTGTTGATTGACGATTACGCACACCATCCGACTGAAATCACAGTGACGATTGAAGCGGCAAGGCAGAAGTATCCTGATCGTGACATCGTTGCGGTATTCCAGCCGCACACTTTTACGCGGACGCAGTCTTTCCTGAACGAATTTGCGGAAAGCCTGAAAAAAGCCGATTATATCTATCTTTGTGACATTTTCGGCTCAGCCCGCGAGAATGCAGGGAAGCTGACAATCGCCGATCTGCAGGAAAAAGTAGGGCAGGCAAAGCTTATCGATGAAAATGACACAGCCGTTTTAAAAGAGCATGAAAACGGAGTTCTGATTTTTATGGGAGCCGGAGACATACAAAAGTATTTAAAAGCATATGAAAATGTATTAGCGTAACATAAAAAAGGCAGTGTGAGTCCATTCCGCTGCTTTTTTGTACATAAAGGAATTCAATGGTCCGTGTAGAAAAATATATACAAAAGAGGTTTACAATTCGGCCAGTTGGGTATAAACATCACTGTAAGCCGTACATAAGGAGGATTAGATGATTATTATTCTTTATTTAAGCGCTGCACTCATTGCCGTAGCTTTTCTCATTTTAGTAATCTACTTATCAAAAACGTTAAAATCGCTTCAATTGACGCTTACAAACGTGGCATCGACTTTAGAGGGGCTTGAAGGACAGATGAAGAACGTGACAGCGGAGACCGCAGAGCTCCTTCATAAGACGAACCGCCTGGCGGATGACATCCAGGAGAAATCGTTGAAGCTGAACACGGTGGTAGACGCGGTTCAGGAAGTCGGCACATCGGTCCGCCAGTTTAACGCTTCGATTCAGCAGGTGTCTGACTCTGTTACGTCAGCGGCAGAACAAAATCGCGAGAAAATTTCTCAAGTTGTGAGCTGGAGCAATGCAGCTTTGGAAATCTGGAATAAATGGAAACAAAAAAGATGAAGGAGGAATAAAACATGGGCAAAGAAGGAATGAATACTAGAGATTTTCTCATCGGCACGTTCGTAGGCGGTATCATCGGAGCAGCGACGGCGTTGTTTTTGGCGCCAAAATCAGGGAAGGAGCTGCGCGATGACATTGGGAGCCAAGCCGCTGTGATCAAAGATAAAACGTGCAAACTGACAAACGAAGCGAGAGAAAAAGGTGCGGAATATGTCAGCATTGCAAAAGATAAAACGTCTTCGATTTCACAGCTTGTCTCCGATCGATCCACACAACTCATGGATAAAGTCAAAGACCTTCGAGCCCAGGGAACAGATAAGGCCGTTGAGCTGAAGGAAGATGCTGCCTCTGCGATTGATGAGGCTGAAGAGGAAGCAAAAACTGAAGGAAAAGAAACAGAGACAGCCCAGAACTAATACGCAGAAAGGGAAGATCATCATGTCAAAGCAGCTCATTCAAACAGAGGATGAATTTAAACAGCTGGAAACGGACCGCACATTCGTCTTTTTTAAGCACAGTACGACATGTCCCATCAGCCGGCGCGCGTTCGAGGAATTTGAAGCATTTGCTGAAGGACACGAAGACATTCCGGCATATTTTTTAACGGTGCAGGAGAGCCGCCCGTTGTCAAACTATATCGCCGAGCAGTACGGGATCAAGCACGAAAGTCCCCAGGCAATCGTTTTTGAAAACGGGAAAGTAAAATGGCATGCTTCCCATTCACAGATTACCGCTCAGGCGCTTGCGGAAAACAGCAAATAGGCTTTTAGAAGCGAAAAAGGCCAATTCGTACTGATCTGCACCCTGTC
>NZ_JBALMR010000063.1:0-25265 GCF_036963165.1 Bacillus sp. JJ675
TCCCCAGCCTCCCCACCAGCCGTAGCCGTAACCGGGAGCACCTCTTCTGATCATCGGGGAGATAAATACTTTTTGCGGCGTGACGCGGACGATTCTGCCGACATGGACGCGGCCCCTTCTATCAGTGATTCTGGCCACTTTGCCGACATTCTGATTGCAAATTCTATAGTAACGCTCCATTTACATGCTCCTTTCATCTAGTATGCTCTCTATTTCAGCATATGGCGCAATTGATAGAAAAGGTTGGACGAAAGAAGCAAGACAAACGCTGGTTTATGGACGGCACACAAAAATAATAGGATTGAGAGCCCCCTGATATGTTGCCAGCAGTTGCTGATGTTTTTCCATTGTTTTATAGTTTTTTTCCGGAATGTCAGGCGACAGGTTCATCTCTGTCACGCTATCTTCAGGATCGGCTGCCTCCAAAGCAGCGCCGATCGTCTCGATCTGCGAAAAACCGGAACCGCGGAGTACGCGCAGCCATTCGTCTTCCGTGTACAATGCGGTAAATCCGTAAAAATCGCTGATTTCTTTTTTCTCTTCCTTTGAAAGACTGTCATCAGCGAGAGACACTTCAATACAGACGAGCTTTCCGTCAGGCTTCAAAATCCGGCGGATTTCCGCGAGTGATGAAGCAATGTCTGTAAAGCTTAATACGGATTCCGACAATACACAGGCAAAGCTGTCAGATTCAAACGGCGTTTTTTCAATTTGAGAATGTACGACAGGGATGGACAAGTCTTCATCCGCAAATCTTTTTTTCGCTTTACAGATCATGACCGCGTCTGAATCAAGAGCGGTCACAGGAAACAGAAGATGTCCCAAGTATGCTGCGGTCTGGCCCGTACCGCAGCCGGCGTCAAGAATCGGGAGTTCAGGATCGATATCGGCTTTGGCGAGGACGGCCTTCGTCAGCGCCATGCCGCCCGGATGAGCGCCGGAAACGCCGAAATAAGCCAGCATGTCTAAATAATCGCTCAAAATTAAATCCCTCCTTTTTGTATGCATATGCGACATAAACATATCGGTTTAACGCCGGGGGGCCGGAAATCGCCCAATTTCAAGTAATCCGAGTTGACGAATAAAGAATCGTCCGTGATAATATGGTAAGAAGAAAAGGTGGTGTTCGTTTGAAACAGCAGTTAAAACTATTTTTGATCGTACTCGTTACGGCTGTCGCCGCATCGGCGCTCACGCTTTTTATAGTGGGCAAAGGGAACGGCGGATCCGCTTATTCCTCGGCGGACAGCGAAAAATTTGAGAAGCTGATGGCCGCTTACGACAAGATCAAGAGCGATTATTACAAAAAAGCCGACGATGAAAAGCTCACAGACGGGGCGATAAAAGGAATGCTTGAGGCTTTGGGTGATCCATATTCTACATACATGGATAAAAAAGAAGCGCAGTCTTTCGAGGAAAGCATTACTTCTTCTTTTGAAGGAATCGGCGCCCAAGTGGAAGAAAAAAATGGACAAATCTTAATCGTCGCGCCGATAAAAGGCTCCCCCGCAGAAAAAGCGGGCTTAAAGCCGCATGACGAAATTCAGAAAGTCGACGGCAAAAGCGTCAAAGGAAAGACCGTCAATGAAGCAGTTGCGATGATTCGCGGCAAAAAAGGCACGGATGTCAAGCTTGTGCTGAAAAGGGAAGGCGTCGGTGAAATCGATGTCACCATTAAGCGGGATACGATACCGGTCGAAACGGTTTATTCAAAAATGATCGACGGCAATATCGGTGAAATCCAAATCACGTCATTCTCTGAAAATACGGCAAAAGAACTGACAAAAGCGATTGACGATTTGACCGAAAAAGGAGCGAAAAGGTTCGTTTTAGATCTTAGAGGAAACCCTGGCGGTTTAATGGATCAGGCGATTACGATGAGCAATCTGTTTGTCGACAAAGGCAAGACGATTATGCAGGTGGAACCGAAAAACGGAACGAAAGAAGTATACAAAGCCGAAAATGAACGCAAAGTGACCAAGCCGACCGTTGTCCTTGTAAACGGCGGAACGGCGAGCGCGGCGGAAATTATGGCGGCAGCACTTCACCAGGCTTCAGGCATCCCGATTGTCGGCGAAAAAACGTTCGGAAAAGGAACCGTCCAAAATGCGGAAAACTTCTCTGACGGATCTACCGTGAAGCTGACGATCGCCAAGTGGCTGACGCCGAACGGAAACTGGATTCATGAGAAAGGGATCGAACCGCAATACAAAGCCGAGCTTCCTAGCTATGCCAAACTGCCGTATCTCGATCCAAAGAAAAAGTATCAGTCAGGCAGCACGGGTGACGAAGTGAAAGTTGCCCAAAAAATGCTGAAGGCTCTCGGATATAATGTAAAACCAACGGGCTCGTTCGACGATCAGACGGTTCAAGCCGTTAAAGCGTTCCAGAGCGATCAAAAGCTCAAAACGACAGGAATCATAACCGGAGAAACGACGAGCGGAATGACGGTAAAGCTTCAGGATAAGCTTTCAAAACACGATACACAGCTCGAAAAAGCGATCGAGATCGTCAAAAAGGAAAAATAAACAAAACCCTTACGCTTTTAAAGGCGTAAGGGTTTTTCATTAGGCGCTTTTTTGTACATTGTTCTTCTTGTCAAACAGATAGCTGATGACGGAATTCGATTTTACGCGTTTTACGAACAGCGGATTAAGGATCACGACGGACAGGAGGTTGGCCGCAAGTCCCCAGAAGCCTTCGTAAATCCCGAAGGATGCCTTGGTCGAATACACCGTAAATGTAACGGCAAGGCCGATCAAAAGTCCGATGATGGTCGCTTCTTTTGTCTGATTTCTCCAGAATAAGCTGATGACGATCGCCGGGAAAATCTGCACCATGCCGGATACGCCGAGGAGCTGAAGCGTCACAAGCGCCGCCGGGAACAGCATGCCGAATATAAGCGCAAGGCCGATGACGACGAATACCATGGAACGGGTGACCAATGTCAATTTGCTCCCTGACACACCGGGATTGATCAAATCACGGTATAAATTGTTGGCAAACAAATTGGAAGCGCCGATCGCCATAATCGAACACGGAATGAGACTCGCCAGGGCGATGGTTGAATAAGCAAGGCCTTGGGTGACACCTCCGTAAGAGCTTTGAATCAAATAAAGCAGCGCAAGTCTCGGATTGATGCTGTCCGGAAGTACGAGAAACGCGATGAAGCCGAGAAAGATCACCAAAATCAGCACGATGTTGTAAAGCGGCAGAAACATGCTGTTTTTCCTGAGGGCATCGGCGCTGTTCGCCGTGAATACCCCTGTTGCCGCATGCGCCCACATAAATAAAGCGAGGGCGGACACGATGGAAGCGGTGATGAACCAGGAAATCCCTTTCGGACCGTCTGCAGGAATCGTCAGCATGTGCGGCGCTTCACTTGCGAGCTTTTCAATCATAGGCGTCCAGCCGTTGAAATGGATGAGCGGCAATGAGACGACCATAAACAGCATCATCACCCAAACTAAAATATCTTTTATAATAGCGGTATATGTAGGCCCTTTGATGCCGCTGAAAAACGTATAAAGCGCGACAAGAATAAAAGAAATGATAACGACGGCTTTGACGTTGATATAACCTGTTCCCGCGACCTGAAGCGTATCCTGAATTCCGCTGAGCTGCAGGCAAATGTACGGAATCAGCATCAGGACGCCGACAATCGCGACAAGCGATGACAGCAATTTGCTGCTGAAGCGTTCTCTCGCGTAATCGGCGAGCGTCGTTAATTTATGCTCCTTTGCGACATGCCACAGTTTCGGCAGAAAGAAGTATGCGATAAAATACGCCAAAACCGAATAAGGGATCGCAAAGAAAGCTACGCTTCCGCCCGTAAAAGCGGTGCTTGTCAATCCTAAAAATGTGTAGGCCGTGTATAAGTCGGCACCGACGAGGAACCAAACGAGAAGCCCTCCGAAACGCCTGCTTCCGACAGACCATTCTTCAACCGATTTGCGCGACTGCTTGTTGCTGCCGGCAAGAAAACCGATACAGACAACGGTCAGGATAATGCCGGCCGTTATCAAAAGCGCTGTTACATTTCCTTGCATTATTCATAACCTCCGTTTTTCTTTTCCAATTTATAAACAGCAACCGTAATCACTGGCGTCACAACGATCCATAATGCGAGCCAAAAATGGAAAAACGGAAGCCCGAACAATATCGGCTGGATCCTGTTTACGAAGGGAAGCAAAGCAAGCTGGCCGATAAAAGGGATGATGAATAGAATGAAAATGAAAAACCGTTTATTCACCTTTTTTCCTCCTTGAACGATTTTAATGTTCATTATCATAGCAGTTGTCAGATTCAATCACAAGATAATTATTAGAAAAAAGTGATTTTTTAAATTATTAAAACAATATATCTGCCTTGCAGAAGCGGAAAAATAACATTACAATAATTAATATCTTGAATTCGAGATAAAAGGAGAATCACGATGAAAACAAAAGGACTGCACCATGTCACGGCATTTGCGAGAGACCCTAAAGTGAACCTGTCATTTTATACGGAGGTATTGGGTCTGCGCCTCGTCAAAAAAACGGTTAATTTTGATGATCCCGGCACCTACCATTTTTACTTCGGAAATGAGACCGGCGATCCAGGCACGATTTTAACGTTCTTTCCGTTCCAGGGAAGCATGAAGGGTACGGTTGGAAACGGACAGGCGGGAAGGATTGATTTAGCGGTTCCGAAGGGCGCTCTTCCCTTCTGGAAGAAGCGGCTCGCAGATCTCGGCATAGATGTTCGGGAAACCGTGCTTTTTAAGGAGAACGTGCTTCTTTTTCAAGATGCTGAAGATCTTCAGCTTTCCATCACAGAAGACGGCGAAAGCGGGCAAAACACGCGGGAAGCGGCAGGCATCCCGCCGCATTATGCGATCACAGGCACAAAAGGTGTGACATTGAACAGCTACCGGCCGGAGGCGACGATCCGTTTTTTGGAGGAGCAATTCGGCTATCGGAAAGCAGGCGAAGACGGGGATTACGTCCGGCTGGAGATCGGCGGAACGATCGGAAACCGCCTGGATGTCAAAGTCAATGGGCAAACGAGGGGCATCGGCGGTTACGGCACGATTCACCACGTTGCTTTCAGAACGACCCGAGAAGAACAACAAGAATGGAAAAAGCTGCTTCAAGAAAGCGGATTTTCTGCCTCGGAGATTCTCGACCGCCAATACTTCACGTCGATATACTTCAGGGAACAAGGCGGCATATTATTTGAAATGGCGACAGATGAGCCGGGCTTTCTCGTTGACGAAGGCCTCGCGGATCTCGGGACATCGTTAAAGCTGCCGGACTGGCTTGAACAGCACCGCCGTCAAATCGAAGGCGTTCTTCCAAAATGGGAATAGGGGGGAGTACGAATGAACCACATATTTGAAAGAGGGCAATCAGATGTTACACTGCTGCTTTTGCACGGAACAGGAGGGAACGAACACGACCTTTTGCCGATCGGCCGCATGGTCGATCCTGATGCCAATTTGCTAGGCGTCAGAGGAAATGTCCTGGAAAACGGCATGCCGCGCTTTTTTAAGCGTCTGAGAGAAGGCGTTTTTGATCTGGAGGACTTGTTCGAAAGGACGGACGAGCTGAAAGCCTTTCTTGATCAGGCTGCCAAAGAGCTTGAATTTGCCAGGGATAAAGTGGTGGCGATCGGATATTCAAACGGCGCCAATATCGCCGGAAGTCTGCTGTTCCGCCACGGGCAGGCGCTAAAAGGTGCCATCTTGCATCATCCGATGGTTCCGTTCAGAAACACCGCGCTCCCCGATATGACGGGGGTGCCGATATACATCGGCGCAGGAAAGATGGACCCCCTCTGCCCGCCGGATGAAACAAAAGAGCTTGAGAGCTTATTCAAAAAGGCCGGGGCGGATGTTTCGCTTTATTGGGAAGACGGCGGACATCAGCTTACACATCGGGAAATCGAACAGGCAAAAAGCTGGTATGAAACACATATAAAAGCAAAAAAATAAACCTTAGTCCTTCAAGGACTAAGGTTTTCTCTATGTTACAGCCATGTTGAAACTTCTGAAACTTCGAAGCGGGTGCTCTTGTGAGCCGGCTTGACCGGTTTTCCGATCGAAATCAGCATGACCGGTACATAGCGATCATCAATTTGAAATTCTTTAACAAATGCCTCTTTGTCAAAGCCTCCCATTGCGCATGTGTCATAGCCTTTTGCTTTCGCGGCGATCATCAGCTGCATAGCTGCGAGCGATGCGTTTGTAAAGGCGGCGTCTCTGGCAAAAGCGCTGCTTTGGTAGGCCCCGTTAATTTGGGAAAGCAATGTGTTTTTAATGTCCTCTGTCATAAATCCAGCTTCTGTTAAAGGACCGTAAACGGCTTCACCGTTCAAATTCGCCTTTAGGTCTCCCAATACGGCGACGACTGCGGATGCCTGGGAGACTTGCTTTTGATTGTAGGCGATCGGAAGCAGTCTGTCTTTTGCTTCCTGGCTGTGGAATACGGTAAAATGCCAATGCTGAAGGTTCCAGGCTGACGGAGCTTTCGTCGTGACGGAAAGCAGATCTGTCAGTTCCTCTTTTGAAATGGAGACTTTTGTGTCATATTCTTTAATCGAAGTACGTTCTGTCAATACTTTAATCGTGCTGTTTTCTGATGCAGACATGTGACTTCCTCCTTTGGGATAAACGTGTTATGATAGAGTCAGATAAAAAGTTAGAAACTTACTTTTTGTAACTTCAAAGAGTATTCTAATGTTTCAACTTATATTTGTCAACAGGATATGGAGGGGTGAGAGAATTGGGGTTTACAATGTGTCCTAAAATGGAAGCCGCCTTTTCTTTGCTCGGCAAAAGATGGAATGGACTGATCATTCATGTGTTGCTGGATGGACCGAAACGGTTTAAGGATTTAACCGAGATGATACCGATGATCAGCCAAAAAATGCTGGCTGAACGTTTGAAAGAACTGGAGCATGGTGAAATTGTCGAAAGACAGGTTCTGCCTGAAACGCCTGTTAAAGTGATTTATCAATTGACGGAAAAAGGCAATGCGCTCGAACCTGTTTTAAAAGAGATACAAAATTGGGCTGAACATCATTGTGATGCAGAAGGGGGACGCGAGCAGTGACCGGAAAACAAGCTGCGGTTATTACCGGAGGTGCAGGAGGAATCGGAAAAGAGCTTGTCGCAGCATACGCAAAAAAAGGCTATGACGTGCTGTTTGCCGATGTTCTGGAAGAACAGGGCAGGCAATTGGAACACAAACTGTCTGCATCCGGATTGCAGGTTCAGTTTGTACCAGCGGATGCAGCGGAAGAAGAGGACGTCAGACACCTGATGGATGAGGCTGTCAAAAACGGCCGCACGCTTTCCGTTCTGATTAATAACGCCGGAAAATCGGTCTGGAAATCACCGTATCATCTGACATCTGAAGAATGGGACGATGTCTTGAACGCCAACTTGAAAAGCGTGTTTCTCTGCTCTAGGGAAGCGGCAAAAAAAATGAGGGAGAACGAAAACGGGGGCGCCATTGTCAACATGTCTTCGACGAGAGCTTTTATGTCTGAACCGGACAGCGAAGCCTATGCTGCGTCAAAAGGCGGGATCATTGCTTTAACCCATGCTCTCGCTGCGTCGTTAAGCAAGGATTCGATCGTGGTCAACAGCATTTCCCCGGGATGGATCGAAACAGAGCATTATGGCGGGCTGCGAGACATTGATCACGAGCAGCATTTTTCCAACCGGGTCGGCCATCCGCTTGATATCGTCAAAGCATGCTTTTATTTAACCGATCCGGACAACCGGTTTGTCACCGGTACGAACGTAACGGTTGACGGCGGAATGACCAAAAAAATGATCTATGAAGAATAGCCGGCGCCCAAGCGTTTCCCAGCTTTATGAATACCTTGGCTATAGGCAGACATAAAGGAGGATAAATGCCGATGTACCCTCATATGCTTTATGGATATTCGAGATCTTACCCTGCCGCATATCCGGCGCGGTCTCCGTTTTTCTGGATCGGAGCGCCGCTGATCGGCGGATTAATAGGCGGATTTCTCGGAAGCGCGCTTTTTAACTTTCCAAGGCCGTACGCATATCCGCCTTATGCAGGCTATGGAGGGCCAGTGCCGTACGCGGGCTATGGAGGAGCACAGCCCTACGGAGGTGCCATTGCACCCGCGTCTTCCTACGGCGCCGCACCATACGCAGCGCAGCCTTACCAAGGCGTTCCAGGCGGAGTTGTTCCATACTATCGATAAAAAATGAATGTTCCCAAGTTGTTAAAGCCAAACGGCGGCCTAAGCGCGGGATGTTCCGCCCTCAGGCCGCCGTCTTGCTGTCTATTTAGTCGGGAAACTGGACCTTGCCGGAAACCATGTATGCTTCTGATGTACCGTTTTCGGGAAGCTTTGGTATCGTGTCTTTCACGACTTTTCCGCGGATATCGGTGATTCTCACTTTCAGAGAGCCTGTCCCTAAATTGGTGCTGACGAAATGGTTGTAGTCCGTCTTCTCCATGTTGATCCACTTTCCGCCTTTGTAGTATTCCATTTTCATGACAGGATACTTGTGGTTTCTCACTTGGATCGCCGCCCACCACCGGCTGCTGCCTTCTTTGATCCGATATGTGAAGTTGCCTTTGATTGGCGCTTTGACGACACGCCATTTAATGTTGATTTTTCCGTCTTTCATATCGCCGATTTCCCGGAAGGCGTTAGGCGACAGGTCGAGGGCGCCGGGTGCTCCTTCAGGGTACAGGTCGGTGACGTAGACGGTCGTTTTTCCTTTCGGCCCTTCCACTTGCAGGTAGGCGCCGGCCAGAGCGGCTTTTACGCCCTTATAGTTAAGATCGGTCGGGTTTAACGCAGTGATCTTCATATTGGAAGGGATGGGGTCAAGAAGCAAAGCTCCTCCCGAATAGCCTGATCCCGTATAGGTTGCATAGCCTTTGTGAAGGTCGTTGTATGCAGCCGAAGCCTGCGGTGAAAAACAAAGGATTGTCAAAACGATAGTGCTGATAAAAGTGATGATCTTTTTCTTCATATACATCCTCCTTTAATTGAGAATCTTTATCATTATAACGGCCGGCCGGTACGGATCGAAAGAGGAAATAGATACATAGATTTTTTAAGACGGATAGACTACAATATACAAATCAAAGGGCATGGTTTGAAATGGCCAGGCAAAAGAGATGATAGACTGGAAGCGCTAGTGTTAATATGATTTAGTGGACAGCGGTAAAGGATGACGGCAAAGAAAAACGGCCCGCTTTTTCCAAACCGGCCGTTTTCAATACGTAATCTCGACTTCAGACAGGTTGAAGTCTTCATTTTTCAAAAACATCACCTCTAAAATGCCGTCCTTAAATACGGCTTTTGTACCTTTTCTGCGTACAAGAGAGGGGAGAATGACTTTTTTGTGCTGCCCTGTTTCAGGGTAGTTTTCTATGATCAGGGTTTGTGAAGTATGTTTAATTTTCAGGGGGTTAAGCTGTTCTCTTGTAAGCGGAATTTTAACGAATATGTGGCTGGTCGTTTCAAAGACGTCAATCTGTTCGGTTTCGTCTGCTGCCGGCGTTTCTTTTGCAAGAGGGTCACGAAAAGGAAACTGAGCCGAGTACCCCGGTCCAAAAACGCTTTTCATTACTTGGTTAATATAGTGTTCAACATCTTTCGGATCGGCGTTTTTTAAGCCGTCTTTGGAAAATGGCTGCTGAAAAGGAAAAAAGCGTTGCCAATCAAACACAGGTCACACTTCCTTTCTCATAGACGGTACAGTATATGCCTCTGAGATAAAAAGCGTGCGACGTGATGAAGGAAGAAAGGAAGAGGATGTATTATGAATCATTCAACTCAAACGAAAGGGATTATGTATACGGCATGTTCTTATTTGCTATGGGGGCTGCTCCCTTTGTACTGGAAAGTTCTCGAACAGACAGCAGCCCTTGACATACTGGCTCACCGCATCATCTGGTCGTTCGTCTTTATGTGCGGCGTTCTGCTGTTTTTGCGGCAGTGGAAAGACGGCATCACCGCTTTCCGGGCGCTTCTCGGAAACAGAAAAGCCCTTGTGACGCTGATATTTTCTGCCTTGTTGATCACAGCCAATTGGTATGTCTACATATGGGCGGTAAATCACGGCTATATTCTTGAAGCGAGTCTCGGCTATTATATCAATCCGCTCGTTTCCATTTTGCTCGGGATCGTCTTTTTGAAGGAAAAACTGTCGCGAATGCAGACTGTAGCAGTTCTCATTGCGGCTGGCGGCGTATTGATTTCTGCTTTTCAATACGGTTCTGTGCCGTACATCGCGCTTGCACTGGCTTTCAGTTTCGGCCTTTACGGTCTGGCCAAGAAAAGAACGCAGCTTTCGAGCGCCGTCGGGCTGACACTGGAAACGATGGTTATCGCACCCGCAGCACTTGTCTATTTNNTATCGGAACGGTGATTTTGCTGTTTTTGGCCGGCGTGCTGACTGCCATACCGCTTCTTTTATTTGCAGAAGGAGCGAAAAAGCTCCCGCTGTACCAGGTCGGAATTTTGCAGTATATTGCGCCGACGATTACGCTATTCTTAGGCATTTTTGTTTACCATGAACCGTTCAGCAGCGAAAAAGCGTTTACGTTTTCATGCATATGGGCGGCGCTTGTTTTGTTTACCATGTCCCAGTTCAAATGGAAAAAGCAATCAAAGGTATTTCTCAAAAGAAAAAAATCGTATCATTCATAAGCCCTTTTTCTTTTCAATAACCGCTGATCATGTATAATAAAACATTATTGAATGGATTCGGAGGCGGTCCGTCATGGAAAACGAAACCGAACTGTTTCACTCATATCTGACCCTCTGGAAAAACCGGACGGTGCATGGAGACCGGAAGAGAGCGCTCGATCAGGCCATCGATGATGAACTGAATGACCTCAGAACCCATCCAAGGCTCAGAAAAACGAGATTTGAAAAATATGCTCAGGCCGTTCAGCGGATTATCTCATCCCCCTTGGAAGCGGATATAAAGCTTGAGCTGATTGCACGCCATACAGAACGTTTGCAATTATTAACAAATAAAGAAAGCAGGGAGTCATATGAAAGCAATCAATAAAGAAGATGTCCAAGCTTCTTTACAGACATTTTTAGATGAGCCGGTCTATATTCATTTGGAAACAACCACCGGATCATATTCGGCTCATAAAAATGAACAGAACATGACGGTCGTTGCATTTATCCGGAATGCAAAAGTCGTCTGCTCCCGGGCGAAAATCACGGGAAGCGGGCCTTACCGGGCGGGCTTGAAAACAGAAGAAGGCTGGATTTACGCAGAGGGCCTTACAGATTATACGATTGATGACGAAGGAAGGCTGCTCCTCGCCGGCCATTTACCAGGAGGCAAGCTTGCCATTTCACTTCAAATCAGCAAAAAGCCATTTGCAGTCTAAAAAGAAGGTGTTATAAATGAAAAAACATTTACTTGTCATCCTGCCGCACCCTGATGATGAATCGTTCGGAGTGGCGGGTCTAATCGCTTTAAACCGAAAAGAAGGGATCCCCGTGACTTACGCTTGCCTGACGCTTGGAGAAATGGGCAGAAATATGGGAGATCCGCTGTTTGCCAATCGCGAAACGCTTCCTCTGCTCAGAAAGCAGGAATTGATGGATGCCTGCAAGGAAATGGACATACAAGATTTACGTATGCTCGGGCTCCGCGACAAAACGCTCGAATTTGAAGATGAAGACCAGCTGGCGGACAAAGTGGAGGCCGTAATCGATGATGTAAAACCGAGCCTGATCGTGACGTTCTATCCCGGCCACGGCGTCCATCCGGATCATGACGCCTGCGGAGCGGCGGTCATCCGCGCGCTGTCCAGGAAAAAGAAAGAAGACAGGCCGCGGGTGTTATGCATGGCGATCACACACCACAGAGAAGAAGCACTTGGCAAGCCTGATGTCGTTCTCGATATCAAAGAAGTGGCTGATATTAAAATGAATGCGCTAAAAGCGCACAAGTCACAAACTGGCGGCATGCTGAAAGAGATTGAGAAAAAAATAGCAAACGGTGAGCCTGTCGTTGAAACATGGTTTGAAAAAGAATCGTTCTGGACATATCAATGGGACGATTAATGAGAAAAAGGTATAGAGCTTAAACATGCTCTATACCTTTTTTGGCTTTATGCACTGAGCTTCATGATCAAACGGTTTTGAATGATCCTGAGTCTGAGGAAAAGTCCGACGGCTCCAGCGGCAAGGCCTGTGATCAAGCCGATCCAATATCCGTATGCTCCGAAGGAAGTATAGGTGCCGATGACAAAGCCGACGGGAAGCCCTATGATCCAATAGGAAACCAGGGCTGTGACAAGCGTGTAGTTGACGTCTTTGTATCCTCTGAGCGCTCCTTGAATGGGTGCTGCGATTGCGTCTGAAAGCTGAAAAAACAGGGCGTACAACAAAAAGTGCTTCGTTAGGGACAAGACCGCGGGATCTTCAGTATACATACCGGCGATTTGCTGTCTGAACAACAAAATCACAAGAGCGGTGAACAGCGAAAATCCGACTGCCATCGAGATGCCCAAGTAGCTGTAGGCCTTTGAATCCTGAAAGCGCTTTGCCCCGGCTTCAAAGCCGACGACGATCGTCAATGCCATCGACACGCTCAGCGGCAGCATATAAAGAAGCGAAGCGAAATTCATCGCCGCCTGGTGGGAGGCGATCGTCACGGTATCAAAGTGGCTCATCAGCAACGTAACTGCCGCAAAAATACTCGTTTCAAAGAAGATGGCAAATCCGATCGGAAGCCCGATCTTCAAGAGGTTCAAACATTCTGAAAGGGAAAATGAATAGAACGTCCCGAAAATCTTAAACTGGTAAAACAGCGTTTTTTTATGAACGATCAATAAAGATATGAGACAGATGCACCAATACGTCAATGCGGATGCCAAACCGGCGCCGGCTCCCCCCATTTTTGGGAATCCGAGCTTTCCGAAGATAAATAGAGCATTTAATACAAAATTAATCGGAAGAGCGCACAAGGTGATCAGCATCGTCACCCTCGTTTTGCCGAGCGAATCAATGAACGAACGCATCACGTTATACACAAACAGCGGCAAAATGCCGAGTCCAAGATATGACAAGAAGTGTTTCGCGATGAGCGATACCTTCTCATCGAGCTGAAGCCGTTCCAGGATCGGATCAACCAGGAAAAAACCTGAAATCATAACGATGAGACTGATGATAATTGCTACGTAAATCGCTTGAATCACAGTGTAGGGGACTTTCTTTTGCTGTTTGGCCCCCATCAACTGAGCGACGGTCGGAGTCACCGCCGTCAAAATGCCGGCCAGTCCCGTATACACAGGCGTCCACAAGCTCGACCCGATCGCAACGCCGGCAAGATCCGCAGCGCTGACCTTGCCGGACATCACCGTATCGAGAAACGTGATCAAAGAAAGTCCGGCCTGTGTGATCAAAATCGGAATTAAAATCGTAATAAACTGCTTTGCTTTTTCCCTTAAATCCTTTGTTTCCCTCATATTTGCTCCCCGTTTCTTTTGGATAACGAGAGAAATTATAACACGTTATGTAGATAATGCAACAAATGCCTATTCAATCCTTCGTCTTCTTTGTTTTTTTAAACATTTGCACATAAATAAAGGAAAGGGAAATCACTCCGAGAAAAGAACATAAATATTGGAAAATTTTTTGGATTGCCATATCATTACCTCCTCTTTATTAGGATGTGAAAGAAGACCGGAAAAATACATATAAAATGGAAAAAATAAGATATGTAGATCTTTTTATCTATTTTAAAAGGGAAGATGTAAGGTTTTTAGTTGTGCAAACCCATTTTTTATTCGCTCTTGCTGGATACAAGGGACTAGAATCGAAGATTGTAAAAAGCCGGATGGTCTAAAAAAAGATACGCCGAATTCCGGATGAAGGCAAAAAAATTGTATGATAAAGTCAATTTATAGTTTCAAGAAGGAATTTTATGAGGAAAAATAGAAATGTATGGAGGAACAACATCATCCGGAGTCTTTCTGCCGGATCATAGATCCCAATGACCGGTTGATGTTCCGATGAATGCATACGACATGAAAATCATCGCCCTCATGTGACGATCCACGAATCTTTTGCCAAAGTCAAAAAATCATCGCCCTAAAAACATCTGCACAGCAACCCGAATAGCATAGGCGCTTATTCAGCCTGTCTGTCCCATACGTGTTTCTGTCAACCCTTGCAAACTGTGTTTCACAGGCGGCACTTCCTTCTTTGAACATGTTTTCAGCACGAACACCGATTTTCGGCACTGAATTGAATTCAAAAAAGAAGAACATTGATTTTTGTCAATGATTCTTTGCTTTTGCATTGAAAAACTATTAAAAAATATCAGAATCAGCCGATACAAATCGTGAATTGCATTTTTGCTTAAGAGCGAAAACGGGGGTCTCGTCCGCTAAGCAGACTTAAGTGATCGAACCACTTGTCTTTATCGGACGGCGTTTTAAGCAATGACAAAATGTAATGGATACATAGAGAGAAAAGCGAAAAATGAGGCGGGAGGTTAAAAGGTATGAAGAAGAAGATAGCAGTAGGTTTGGCGGCCTCTGCAGTCGTTGGAACTTCGCTTGCTGCGTCACCGGCGGAGGCCCAGACGATCAAGGTGAAGAGCGGGGACTCGCTGTGGAAGCTTTCAGCTCAATACAACACGAGCGTTTCCGCACTGAAATCAGCCAACAATCTGTCATCAACGGTGATCTATGTTGGACAAACCTTGGAGATTCCAAATGGAAAGTCGGAAAGCAGCAGCAAAAAACCGGGTTCTACGAGCTCAAGCAAAAATTCTGCAAAGACCACTTACACGGTTAAATCAGGAGACTCTCTCTGGCTGATCGCCAAAGACTACAAAACGACCGTTCAGGAAATTAAAACGTTAAACGGTTTGAGCAATGACATGATTTATCCGGGCCAGAAGCTTGTGATTAAAGGAGCAGCCAAAAACACAAGTTCCAGCACGAACAAAAAGTCTTCATCGTCAAGCTCGGGCTCATCATCAAGCTCAAGCAGTTCAAGTAAATCAAGCAGCACGTACACAGTCAAGCTGGGCGATTCTTTATGGAAAATTGCCAATAACTTGAACATGACGGTTGCCGAGATTAAAACGCTGAACAACTTGAAGTCGGATACGATTTACCCAAATCAAGTCCTCAAAGTAAAAGGGACTTCTACAAGCGGAAGCAAAACGTCGTCTTCAAGTTCTTCATCGGGCAAAAAGAGCTCAAACAACAGCTCAAAAACGACAACTTATACAGTTAAGGCCGGCGACTCTTTATGGAAGATTGCCAACTCGATGGGTGTGACGGTTCAAAGCATCAGGGAAGCCAACAATTTAAAGACAGACGTGTTACAAGTCGGCCAAAAGCTGAAAATCTCAGGCGGAACGAAATCAACGCCGTCAAGCTCTCCATCTAAATCTTCAAGCTCTTCAAAAACGGGCACTTCGTCAAGCGCGAAGGTGGAACGGATGATTGACGAGGCTGAAAAACAGCTTGGCGTTCCTTACAGATGGGGCGGAAACAATCCTTCCGGTTTTGACTGCAGCGGCTACATCTATTATGTGCTCAACAAAGTCACATCCGTTTCCAGATTGAGCGCGGCCGGATATTGGAATATCATGACGCCTGTCAGCACGCCTTCAAGAGGGGATTTCGTTTTCTTTACGACATATAAAGCAGGCCCTTCCCATGTCGGAATTTATTTAGGAAACAATAAGTTCATCAACGCCAATGATTCGGGCGTCACCATCAGCGATATGAACAATTCATATTGGAAGCAGCGCTATCTCGGAGCCAAACGCTATCCCTTCTAAAAAAGCCATTTTTATGGCTTTTTTTTGTGCATCGGTCCCCTCAGTGTTGAAGGTTTATCAGATCCTGCCGTTGTCTACACTAGATGAAAAAAGCCAAAGGGGGACCTTGCGATGCATCGATTGTCCAAAGTGCTGCTTGCATGCGTTTTTGTATGCGTGACATCGGCATGCGCACAGCAAAAAGAGCCTGCTCAGGAGAAAAGCGAACACGAGCATGCGGAAACATTTGAACCGCTCACACAGCCGATTAAGGTGCAGCTGATGAAACGGGACGGAAAAGAGACCGGTTTTATAGAAGTTTCTGAATCTGCATCAGAGGGCGTTGATATAAGAGTTAGCGCCCATGATCTGCCGCCTGGGCTGCTTGCTTTTCATATCCATGAAACAGGCCGGTGCAAAAGGCCTGATTTTGAAAGCGCCGGCGCTCACTTCAATCCCGCGCAAAAGGAGCACGGCTTCAACAATCCGAAAGGGCATCATGCCGGGGATTTGCCGAATATTGAAGTCGGGGCTGACGGCAAAGTCGATGTCATTGTCAATGCACCTGACGTTACGTTGCATAAAAACAGCAAGTTCAGTCTGCTTGACCAGGACGGAAGCGCATTTATCATTCATGAGAAACAGGATGATGATTTAACGAACCCGTCCGGAAACTCAGGCGACCGAATGGTTTGCGGCGCCCTGTCAAATGACGGCAAATCATAATGTTCCGTTCATCAGGCAGAAAGTATATCTATTGAGGAAACAGAAGAGTGTTTAGTATACTTGATATAGAAGACGCTTTTTAGAAAGGAACATACCACGAATGAAATACGACCTACACGAACTAGAGCTGCCTGAAAAAATAAAGGAGCGGCTGAGAGAGTCCGCCAGCCGGCCTGCCGGACAGGAATTTCAGTCATTGATCGGAAAGCCCGGCTATCAAGCTGAGGATAACGCCGTCCTAAATGATGGGCTGATCGCGCTGTCCCTCGGAAAAAATGTGCTGCTGAAAGGACCTACAGGCTCCGGGAAAACAAAGCTTGCGGAAACGTTGTCCGCCTATTTCCAGAAGCCGATGCACAGCGTCAACTGTTCTGTTGACCTTGATGCCGAGGCGCTTGTCGGCTATAAAACGATTGAAAACACAGAGGGACGCGCATCCATCGAATTTATCGAGGGGCCTGTGACAAAGGCGATGAAACACGGGCACTTTTTATATATTGACGAAATCAACATGGCAAAGCCGGAAACCCTGCCGATCTTAAACGGTGTGCTTGATTACAGGAAAACGATGACAAACCCGTTCACCGGCGAGGTCGTCAAGGCAAAAGACGGTTTCGGCGTCATCGCGGCGATTAATGAAGGCTATGTCGGAACAGTCCCTTTAAACGAGGCATTAAAAAACAGGTTTGTCATTATTGACGTTCCGTATATTAAAGGCGACCTGCTAAAGCACGTGCTTGAAACACAGTCTGAATTAAAGGATGAGAAGCTGCTCAGCCGGTTTGTCACTTTGTCTTCGGACTTAATGACACAGGCGCACAACGGTCAGGTGTCCGAAGAAGCTGCATCGATCAGGGCTCTTTTGGATACTTGCGATCTTTCAACTTACATTCCGCCGCTGCGCGCGATCGAACGGGGCATCGTGGAAAAGCTTGACGATGAACGCGAAAAAGCGGCTGTCCGCAATATTGCCCAAACTTTATTTGAATGAGGGTTCTTTCATGAAGTTTATTAAATTTAACGACAGCAAGATCGACTCACTCTTGTTTATGGAGCTGACGGATCTGGCGAAGACGCTTGCTAAAAGCGATCAGGTCGAAGTGGAATACGGCGTTCAGTCCTATTACAACCCGTTTGAGAAAAAAGTCTATATGAGTCATTTCTGGAAGGACCGCGCTCACGCGGACATGGTCGCCGGGCTGAAGAGCGATGTGTACCTGCGTTCTGTCGGTACCCGCTACAGCTCGATGAAGGACTTCGCAAAGATGCTCGGTGACATCCGTCATTTTCAGTTTAAGAGTTTTGCAAAACAATTGTTTATGCTTTTTGAGGATGTCAGAATTGAAGAATGCATCAAAAAAGAACGTCCAGGAACAAAAAGCGTGTTTTTCAAGCGGAGAAATATGTACCGGAAGCATTTTGCGACACAGCTGACGCTGAATCTGGAGCGGAGCATTTTTACCGATGCTCTGTTTTGCGCCATTTATCTGAAGCTTACGGCGGAGTCGCCGCTTGAGGGCATCCCGCATATCCATGAATCGATTGATCCGCTGAAAGGGTTCATCGAACAGCAGCTGAGCCGCGTATATGAAGCGCGGTCAACCGGGGATATCGTATCAATCGTCAGCCTGTTGATGGAAGGCTTTGAAGAAGTTCTTGAAAAGGATATGTTGAACACCTACTTCTTTTTCCCGGAGCTCGGGTACGAACAGGTTGATGAAGAATTCCTGTTTAACGATTTGAAAGCGAAGCCGAAACTAAGCGAAGATTTGACGCTGGATGAGAATAGCGAAGGGGACGAAGAAGTCCTAGATGAGGAAATGCCGACATGGCACAGAGAAACGGAAGCGCCGGCCAAAAGCTTCCTTCAATTCGACTTGGAGCACGGCGCGAAAACCGATATTGCGGGAGGCGCATTGAGGGAAGGCGAAGACGGCGATCAAGCGCTCGGCGCAGTTCAGGGAACGGCGAAACAGACGAAAAGAAAAGATTACTCAAAGCTTGAATCCCTTGAATCTGTCCAGGACGAGCCGAATGCGGGCGGAACACCGGAAGGAAAGGAAAACCGCTACGCCTTCCCGATTTTTAAAACGCCTGAAAAACCGACAAACGAAGAAGTCTTGGACTATCAGGAGCAGGCAAAGACGGTCGAATCGTACCAAAAGCGTCTGAAGCAAATGATTCAAAAAACGCTGGAGCACAAAAAAACGCTGCCGANNCAAGCTGCTTCGCTACTTTACGGAACGGAATCCGCGTCTTTTTTACAAAAAGCAAGAAAACTCGACAGAAATCGATGCCGTCTTTACATTGCTGGTGGATTGCTCCGCCAGCATGCATGACAAAATGGCCGAGACAAAACGGGGCATCGTGCTGTTTCACGAAGCGCTTAAATCCGTATCCGTCCCCCATCAGATCGTCGGGTTTTGGGAGGATACGAATGATGCGACAGAAACAAGTCAGCCGAACTACTTCCATACAGTTGTCCCTTTTAGGGATTCGTTAAAAGAAGACGCAGGGCCCCGCATCATGCAGCTCGAACCCGAAGAAGACAACAGGGACGGCTACGCGATCAGGCAAATGACGAAAATGCTCGTTCAAAGAAGCGAAGAGCAAAAATTCCTGATCGTCTTTTCAGACGGGGAGCCGGCCGCCTTCAATTACGAACAGAACGGAATTGTCGATACGCACGAAGCGGTAATGGAAGCGAGAAAAAGAAAGATCGAAGTGATCAACGTATTTTTATCGAACAGCGAAATCGAAGAATCGCAAATCAAAACGATTCAGGATATGTACGGAAAGTACAGCCTGTTCGTCCCTGATGTCGATCAGCTTCCTGACGTGCTGTATCCGCTCTTAAAAAAGCTGTTGAACAAAAGTATAAGATAGGCATGACAGATGGCTGCATTGTTCGCGGCCATCTGTTTTTATTGCCGGCATGATCGATAAATCATCCAATTTTTATTATCTTCATCAACTATAATTTTTGAAATTTATTTTCCTGGAACAAACGTCATCACATACAGACGGAAAGGTGAAATATGGATAAAGTGCAAAACAGACGCGGTCTGAATGTTCTAAATTATAAAATTCTTTATTTTTCAAGACGATTTTTTAATTTTATTTGAACAATCTGTGTAGAAACAAAGGAGAAACAGTGGTAAAATGAACGTGGAAGCGTTTTTATTACATATTTCTGGGCAAAGGGTTCAGAAGATATATTAAGATAGTGAATCATTCACTTGATTATTAGGTTGGGGGTAATGTTCAAATGTTTCAAAATAGTATGAAACAAAGAATGACTTGGGAAGAATTTCACGGTCCGAACCTCGGCTATGTGCTGGAGCTCTATGATCAGTATGTCAAGGATCCGGAGAGCGTCGATCCTGACGTGAAAGAGATGTTTGACGGTCTCGGAGCTCCCCCGGGTGACTTAAGGGCCGCCTCTGAAAGCAATGAAGGGGCGCATTTCACGGCAGAATCTATCGAAAAAATCGCATCCGCGGTAAAACTCGCAGAAGATATTCGAACCTATGGCCATTTAAACGCTTCCGTCAATCCTTTGAGAAAAACGCAAGAAAAACAAGAGCTTTTTCCGCTTGCTGAATACGGTCTGACCGAGCAGGATGTGGAAAAAATCCCGGCATCGGTGATTTGCAAAGATGCCCCAAAAGAAGTAACGAACGGTTTAGAAGCCATCCAGTACTTAAGGAACACATACAAAAAATCGATCTCTTTTGAATTCGACCATGTGCATATTTTTGAAGAGCGCAATTGGCTGATGAAGAAGATCGAATCGGGGGAATTATTCGCACCGAAAGCGAAAGAGAAATTAGTAGACGTCTTAAGAAGGCTGACAGAGGTTGAGGGGCTTGAACAGTTTTTGCACAAAACGTTTGTCGGGCAAAAGCGCTTCTCGATCGAAGGGCTTGATGCGCTCGTGCCTATGCTGGATGATATGATCGCCAAGTCGGTTTCCCTCGGTACGACGAACATCAATATCGGAATGGCGCATAGGGGACGCCTGAACGTATTGGCCCATGTGCTCGGAAAACCGTACGAAATCATTTTTTCCGAATTTCAGCATGCTCCGAACAAAGATCTCGTCCCTTCTGAGGGATCGATCGGAATCAGCTACGGCTGGACGGGGGATGTAAAATACCATCTCGGTGCAAACCGCCAGATTCAGGATGAAGAGACAAAGACGGCGCGGATCACCTTGGCGAACAATCCGAGCCACCTTGAATTCATCGATCCGATTGTAGAGGGCTCTACAAGGGCAGCACAGGAAACGAGAACGGAGAGCGGCTATCCGGTTCAAGACGTCAAAAAATCGCTGGCGATTCTGATCCACGGCGATGCTGCGTTCCCGGGAGAAGGCATCGTCGCTGAAACCTTGAACCTCAGTCAGCTGAAGGGCTATCAGGTCGGCGGAGCGATCCACATCATCGCCAACAACATGATCGGATTTACAACCGAAAGCAATGAGTCGAGATCGACGAAATACGCGAGCGACCTGGCCAAAGGTTTCGAAATTCCGATTGTCCACGTCAACGCCGACGATCCTGAAGCCTGCCTTTCAGCGGTTCAGCTTGCAGTCGAGTACCGTATGACTTTCAACAAGGACTTTTTGATCGATCTGATCGGCTACCGCCGCTTCGGACACAATGAGATGGATGAACCGTCGGCGACGCAGCCGATGCTGTACGATGCGGTCAGAAAGCATCCGACGGTCAAAAATATTTTTGCAGAAAAGCTCATCGATAGGGGAGTTATTGAAAAAGAGGCCGTTCAACACATTCAAGACTCGGTCATGAAGCGTTTGGAAGATGCGTACCGAAAAGTGCCGGCGAAAAAGGAAGACATGGCGCATGAAATCGTTCCGCCGGAGCCGGTTTCAAACGGGTTCCCGTTTGTCGACACATCCGTTGAATTTGACATTCTGCGCAAAATTAACGAAGAGCTGATCGCATGGCCGGAAAGCTTCAACGTGTTCGACAAGTTAAAGCGAATCCTCGAAAGGCGCGCCAAAGCGTTTGAAAATGACCGGAAAGTCGATTGGTCTTTGGCCGAGGCGATGGCGTTTGCGTCCATTTTGAAAGACGGCACGCCTGTAAGGCTGACCGGCCAGGATTCAGAACGCGGCACATTTGCACATCGGAACCTTGTTCTTCATGACAGCAAGACAGGGGACGAATTCATCGCCCTGCATCACCTTGCAGATACAAAAGCGGCATTTGCGGTTCACAACAGCCCGCTTTCTGAAGGGTCTGTCCTTGGCTTTGAATACGGTTATAACGTTTCTTCGCCGGAAACGATGGTGATCTGGGAAGCGCAGTTCGGAGATTTCGCGAACGCAGCTCAAGTATATTTTGATCAGTTTATTTCTGCAGGCAGGGCCAAATGGGGGCAAAAATCCGGGCTTGTCGTCCTGCTCCCTCACGGATATGAAGGGCAGGGACCTGAGCATTCGAGCGGCAGAACGGAGCGATTCCTCCAGCTTGCAGCGGAAAATAACTGGACTGTCGCCAATCTGACAAGCGCGGCGCAATACTTCCATATTTTAAGAAGGCAGGCGAAAATGCTGCTGCGTGAGGAGATCCGCCCGCTCATTATCATGACGCCGAAAAGCCTGCTGAGAAATCCGAACACCGTTTCAGAAGTACAAGAGCTGACAAACAGCAGCTTTAAGCCTGTTTACGAAATGTCCGGTCTTTCTCATCAGTATGAAAAAGTGACACGCCTCGTCCTTTCAAGCGGCAAAGTCTCAATCGACATCAGCGATTTCTTTAACAAGATGGAAGGCGACAAAGACTGGATCCATATTGCCAGGGTCGAAGAACTTTATCCATTCCCTGCAAAGCATATTAAGGAGGTCTTTGGCAAACTGCCGAACTTGGAAGAAATCGTTTGGGTTCAGGAAGAACCGCAAAATATGGGGGCTTGGAATTACATTGAGCCTTATTTAAGGGAAATTGCCCCTAAAGACGTTAAAGTGCGCTATATTGGAAGAAGAAGACGTTCAAGTCCGGCAGAAGGGGATCCGACGGTTCATAAGAAGGAACAGGAACGCATTGTATCTGAGAGCTTGACTCGCAAAAACTAAGGGGGAACTGTAAAAATGGCGGAAATTAAAGTACCTGAATTAGCGGAATCAATTTCAGAAGGAACGATAGCCCAATGGCTGAAACAACCGGGAGATTACGTGGAACAAGGGGAATTCCTGCTCGAGCTGGAAACCGACAAAGTCAACGTTGAATTGACGGCAGAACAGTCCGGAGTGCTTCAGGAAGTGCTGAAAGACTCCGGTGACACGGTTCAGGTCGGTGAAGTAATCGGAACGATTGCAGAGGGCGAAGCAAAAGGAGGCGGTGATTCCGCACCACAGGCTGATGCCAAGAAGAACGCAGAGGCTTCCGGAGAAAAGCCCGCGCCGGCGCAAGAGAAAGCCGAAACGACGGATCAAGCGAAAAGCCGGGAAGAGGCTGCGAAAACAAGAACGATCGCTTCTCCTGCTGCCAGAAAACTGGCCCGGGAAAAAGGCATTGATTTATCGGAAATTCCGACTGGCGATCCGCTCGGAAGGGTCAGAAAACAAGATGTTGAATCCTATCAAAAGAACGAGCAGCCGCCAAAAGCTCCGGCCGCGCCTAAACCTCAAGGAAAGGCCGCAAATGCCGAAAATTCTGAAAAACCGGTTGAACGGCAGAAAATGTCCCGCCGGAGACAAACGATTGCCAAACGCCTCGTTGAAGTTCAGCACACCGCCGCTATGCTGACGACTTTTAACGAAGTGGATTTGACGGCAGTCATGGATCTCAGAAAACGCCGCAAAGACCAATTCCTGGAGCAGCACGATGTGAAGCTTGGATTCATGTCCTTCTTTACGAAAGCCGTCGTGGCTGCCCTGAAAAAATACCCGCTTCTCAACGCGGAAATTCAAGGCGACGAGCTTGTTATCAAAAAGTTTTACGATATCGGAATCGCGGTCGCCGCTCCTGAAGGTCTTGTCGTCCCAGTCGTTCGCGATGCGGATCGAAAAACCTTTGCAGATATCGAAAGAGACATCGCTGAGCTGGCGAAAAAAGCGAGAAGCAACAAGCTGTCTCTCGGCGAACTTCAAGGCGGATCCTTCACGATTACAAACGGGGGAACGTTCGGATCGCTGCTGTCGACTCCGATTTTGAACAGCCCGCAGGTCGGAATTTTGGGTATGCACAAAATCCAGCTGCGCCCTGTAGCCATCGATGAAGAGCGCTTTGAAAACCGTCCGATGATGTACATCGCTTTATCTTATGACCATCGGATCGTTGATGGAAAAGAAGCGGTCGGCTTTTTAGTCACCGTGAAAAACCTGCTCGAAGATCCTGAGCAGCTTCTGTTAGAGGGATAAAATCAAAAAAAAGCTTTGGCCGCATGAGCGGCCAAAGCTTTTTTGTTTATGAAACGGCGGAAGATTGCGAGGTTTCGGACGCATTCTTCTGCTTCTTTGCTTTTGTGGCCCAGTAAGTCGCAAGCCATGAACCTGAAAGGTTGTGCCAGACGCTGAACACCGCGCTCGGCACGGCAGACAGCGGTGAAAAATGAGCGGTTGCCAGCGCCGCCCCAAGACCCGAATTTTGCATGCCTACTTCGATTGAGACGGCTTTTTGCGAAGCATAATCCATCCTGAAGCATTTTGCCAGCAAAAAGCCGAGTAGCAGTCCGAGCCCATTTTGAAGGACGACAACCGCAAAAATCAGCAGCCCGGATTGAATGATATTGTCCCGATTGCCGCCGACGACGGCCGCAACGATCGCGACAATCCCGATGACCGACACGAGCGGAAGCACCTGCACCGCTTGTTCCACTTGTTTTTTAAAGATAAACTGGACGATCAGTCCGAGAATGATCGGGAGCAGTACAGCCTGTAAAATCGAGACAAATAACGATGCGAAGGATACCGGCAGCCATTCTTTTGCGAAGAGCATAATGAGAAACGGTGTCAAAACAGGCGCCAGCAATGTTGAAATCGTCGTGATCGCGACAGACAGCGCCGTATTTCCCTTTGCCAAATAGGTCATGACATTTGAGGCGGTCCCGCCGGGGCAGCAGCCGACTAAAATGACGCCGACGGCAATGTCAGGCGGAAGGTTGAGTCCGTAAGCCAGCGCAACAGCAGTGAGGGGCATGACAGTAAATTGGACGATCACGCCGATTACCACGTGAAGGGGTTTTCGCAGCAGTTCTTTAAAATCGTCCGCTGACAGGGTCAGCCCCATCCCAAACATGATGACGCCGAGCAGAATCGTAATATAAGGGCTGATCCATGTAAACTGCGAAGGAAATGCAAACCCGAGCACCGCAAAGAGGATCACCCATATGGCAAAGGTCTTTCCTGTAAATTGACTGATTTTGACTAAATAATTCATTTGTCCAGCTCCTTACTGTGCAGAAAATCTAACAAAATTCGTGTCCTATTATTATAATTAATATTCTGAATAATTCAACACCGAAAAAATACACGGCCAATAATTTTATTATGTAAACTAAAAGAATTATTCGAAAACTTGACGGATTCAGAAATCGTTTTTAAAATGATACTTTGTAGCATGATTTGCAGGGTTGTCCTGAGAAGAAGAGGTGCTTTAGTGGAAAATAATCAAAATTCATGGTCATCAAAGCTTGGCTTTATTTTAGCTTCAGCCGGCTCGGCAATCGGGCTCGGCGCGATATGGAAGTTTCCTTACGTTGCCGGAACAAG
>NZ_JBALMR010000063.1:25322-49140 GCF_036963165.1 Bacillus sp. JJ675
GGCTTCCGTTATTATTGGCTGAATTTATCATCGGCAGAAAGACGCAAAAAGACGCCGTTGAATCATACAAGGAGCTTGCGCCCGGCTCGCTGTGGCATTTGATCGGGCGGCTCGGCATCGTCACGTGCTTTATTCTGCTGTCTTTTTACAGCGTCGTCGGCGGCTGGATTATCATTTATATCTTTAAAGGACTGACGGGAGAACTTTCAAAAAATACGGATTATGCGAACCTTTTTGGACAAACGATTGCAGATCCGTTTCTCGTCCTTGTCAGCCAGCTTATCTTTATCATCATTACAATCATTGTTGTGGCAAAAGGAGTCAGCAGCGGAATTGAAAAAGCGAGCAGGTTTATGATGCCGGCCCTTTTTATCATTTTTCTGATCTTGATTGTCCGCTCGGTCACGCTGCCGGGGGCAATGGAAGGAATCGAGTTTTTCTTAAAGCCTGACCTTTCCCGCATAAAAGCCGAGACGGTGCTGTTTGCCATGGGGCAATCCTTCTTCTCTTTGAGCGTCGGGGTGTCTGTCATGGTGACATACAGCGCTTATTTGTCCAAAAAAGAAAATATGGTGCAGTCGGCCGTTTCGGTCACATTGTTAAACGTGTCAGTGGCGATTCTTGCGGGATTTGCGATTTTCCCTGCAGTGTTTTCATTCGGTTTATCTCCTGATGCGGGGCCGATGCTTTTGTTCAACGTGCTTCCGTCCGTATTCCATCAGATGCCGTTTGGAATTGTCTTTTTATTGGCGTTTCTTATCCTGTTTTTATTTGCGACGCTCACTTCAGCCTTTTCGATGCTTGAAATTTTGGTCTCCGTTTTGTCAAAAGGGGATGCGAGAAAAAGGCGGATCTTTGCCTGGACTGGCGGCATCGCGATATTTCTGTTCGGAATTCCTGCAGCATTATCGTACGGAGTGCTTCAGCATGTCACGATTTTCAACCTGTCAATCTTTGATGCGTCAGATTATCTCGTCAGCAACATATTAATGCCGATCGGCGCCTTTTTAATCGCCGTTTTCGTTCCGCTGAAAATACCGAAAGACGAGCTGTTTGCCGAATTAAAAGAAGGCTCTAATCTCAAGCGAAAATGGTTCGCCGTCTGGCTTCTATTAATCCGCTACGTGGCGCCAGTCGTCATCATCATTGTCTTTTTAGATGTAATCGGAGTCTTCAAATCCCTAAACTTTTGAGTTTAGGGATTTTTTTGTTCCGGTCAGTAGGGTTCCCACAGGACGCGTTTCGCCTGCGCAAAGCGCCTTTCCGGCTCCCGCCAGTCTACGACGTTCCACCAATTGTCCACATATTTCGCTTTTTCATTTTGATACTGGAGATAGTATGCGTGTTCCCATACATCAAGCGGAAGGAGCGGGATGACGTCCCATTGGCTCATCATCTGATGTTTTTCTGCAATCAGAATCTCGAGGCGATGCGCGCGCGGTGCCCATACGAGTATTGCCCAGCCGACTCCTTCGACATGTTTGGCGGCTTCTGTAAAATGCTCCTTAAAGGCAGAATAACCGCCGAACGATCTGTTGATCATCTCCAGCAGTTCGCCGGACGGCCTTCTTTTGCCTTTCGGATTCATCGCATACCAGAAAATCGTATGCAAATAGTGTCCGGCTCCGTGAAATGCGAGCTCTCTTTCCCAATGGTGTACAAGCTGGTACTGTTTCGTCTGCCGCGCCTTTTGCAGTTCCCGTTCCGCTTTGTTGAGACCGTCGACATAGCTTTGGTGATGCTTTGTATGATGAAGAAACATGATCTCTCTCGAAATATAAGGCTCAAGGGCCGAATACGAGTACGGAAGCCTTGGCAGACGATGGCCGCCGATCGGAACCATCCTGTACGGCTGGCGGTTCTCTTGAGCGCTGCTGCGGCAGATGGCCTCATAAACGGCTTCAGCCTGTTCATACCATTCCTGCTCAGTCGCATCGGCATCATCCAGCGATCGAAACAACCCATCTAACCGGCTTTCCAAAGAAGGATCATGCTTCACCTGTTCCTTCAGACGGTTGGCCCAAGACGCCAGCTCCTCTTTGTATACGTCTCTGTTCAATGTTTATCCCCCATTTCCATTTGTTTAATAAACGCGCTTACAGCCAGCAGAGAAAACACGAAGGGATAGCTGTGGTAGCGAATGTAAAATTGCTTCGGAAGTCCGATGCCCGTCGGATAAACGATGTGCTTAGGCTGATGCCGGCTTTGATCGATGAGAAAACGGATTCCTTTTTGAATATGCGGTTCGAGCGGGTCCGTATATTGCAGCAACGCGTCGAGCGCCCATGCACTTTGAACGATCGTGCTGTGGGGAAGGGGTGCAAACGTTTTGATTTCACAGCTTTTGCACGATTCGCCCCAGCCTCCGTCACGAAGCTGAATAGACGCAAGCCAGCGCAAAGCTTTTTGGACAGCCGGATCGTCCGCCCGGGCGCCGACTGCTTTCATCCCGGTCACTGCCGCCCATGTTCCGTAAATATAGCAGACGCCCCAGCGGCCGTACCATGAACCGTTTTCCTCCTGATTGTGGTAAAGCCAATGGAGCGCCCGCCTGATGACGGGATGGTCCTCCCTGTAACCCGCCTTAAGGCCGAGCAAATGCAGAACGCGGCCTGTCAGATCGGCGGTTGACGGATCGACTGCAGCCTCATTCGCCGACTCGATCGGCAGACTTCCGATCAAAGGATGGTTAACGTTTTTTTCAAAGGCCGCAAAACCGCCGTCCCTGTTTTGCATCGACAAGAGCCAGGCGAGTCCCCGGTTCCAGTCGGCCGTTCTTCTGTTAAAAGGTATCGCTTTTAACGCCGCTGCTGTATCGTCCAAATCCGGATTGTTCGTGTTGATATTCGAAAATCCCCAGCCGCCCGGCGTTGCATGCGGATTGAAAACGGCCCAATCCGCTTTTTTGGCATGCTGCCTTTTTTCCAGATAGTCCGCCGCAGAGGAGACGGCAGAGCTTTTTCCGGGCATTCCGGCTTCCTGCATCGCAAAGCTTAATAATGCTGTATCCCAGACGGTTGATGTTGAATTTTCCAAATAAAGGCCATCGCCTCCTCCGCACGGAGAAATCAGCCCCTTTACCCCGCTGATCGCTCTTTTGATTACGGGTGCGTGTTTTGAGATCCCGAGTGAAAGCAGACTGTAAATCATAAATATCGTCGCGCTCGCATAGCTGTACAGCGTACCATCTTGTTCGATTCTGTCCAGCATGTATTTTTTTCCTGCTTCATACCCAAGGTTGTGAACATAAACCGGCCCTTTTAAAAGTTCTTTCCATTGCAGGTTGAAGGGGTAATAGCGCCGTTCATGAAAAGAGCGGATGCTGAGCCACTCCAGCGGATTTTTTGACATGTTTTCATCCAGGTGGCGCAGCGAGCCGATCTGCTCGTTCTTCAGCGAGTATTTTTTATTTAGTGTGATGGCCATCGGAACGAAATGAATTCTCGCATATGTGCTCAAATGATAGAAATGCAGCGGGAAAACCGGAGGAATCAGCAAAAAAGACAGCGGCAAATACAGTCTCGGCCACGGATACAATCCGTTTGCTGCAAGCATCCATTTCGTCATGAAGTGGACGCGTTTTAATCCGCCTTTGGATTTAATAAACGCCTCCGCTTTCTGCATATGCGGTTCATAGCGGTTGTACAATCCTGAAGCCAGCATGCCGGTATATCCCTGCACAGTCGCCGTCAAATTTCCGGCTGTCTCATCCGGATAATTTCGGAACGTCCCGTCACCATCTTGCTTCGACCTGATTCGTCTGGCAAGAGCGGAGATTAGAGAAGGGTCATGATCCCCGAGAGAAGTCAGCAGAAGAATCAAAAAACTGTTCGTCATGACAGACCCTTCAAAACAAAACCTCCACGATCCGTCGGGCTTCTGTTTGTTTAAAAGTTGTTCAAGAGTCTTTTGCCTGAACGCTTTTACCTCTTCCAGTAAAGAATGCATTCTTCTCATCCCCTTCATATTAATCTATTCGCCTGCATGATTCGTCATGCATCATGATAAAGAAGCTGTTGCATGTCAGAGGCATTTCTGTTAACATCGTTTCATAGCTAACGATTTTGAAAATTAAAGGAGGGATGTGTGATCCACGTATTTGATGAAGACGGAACATTGCTTCCGGAAGAAAAGGATGCCATCAATGCATTAACCAAATTGCCATTAAAGGAGCTCAATTTAGAGGCGGTTGCCGTTTGTGCCAATTTATACCGCACAGCACAGCTCCTGAAGAATAAAATGGAGCAGGAGGTTCTCTCAGAGCATCGATTGTCATGGACGGCGTTTTCGATCCTTTATGATTTATGGGTATGGCGGTCAATGGAGACGAAAAGGCTGGCGGAAACATCGGGGGTCAGCAAAGCGACAGTCTCAAATATCACGAAAACCTTGGAGCGGAAAGAGCTCTGTTATCGGAAAACCGATCCAAGGGACAGGAGAATCGTTTACGTCGCCATTACCGAAAAGGGGAGAGAGGTAATGGAAAATCTGTATCCCCGCTTTCATCAAGGCGAAACCGAGCTCGCCGGAAGTCTTGAAAAAGAAGAGCAAAAGGTCATGGCCGGCCTGCTCCGAAAAATCATCAGAAATAATGAATAGCGATGATGGGGTCTTAGTAGTGATGGTTTCCCTGTATCAAGAGAGCCGGTGGACGGTGTGAACCGGCACAAAGATCATCATGAATTACCGCCCTTTGAGCTTTCTTTGTGAACAAAGAACGGGCGGACCGTTATACCGAATGAGCGGAAGAACGATCATGTTCTTCAATTAGGGTGGTACCGCGTGCAATCGGCAAAAATCACGTCCCTTTTCACAGAAGGGATGTGTTTTTTTTATTTTTAAAAAGGAGGAAATTAACGTGAGTCATGTTTTGGAACAGCTTTCAGAAAGCCAAATCAAAGAAGTAAGGAGGCAAATGGAGATCTACACGCAAGGAGCAGAGGACATCATACCGGCCGAGGATCTTGAGCTTAAGGTTGCCAAATCGGTCGTTTCCGGCAGGCCGTTGAACATTAAGCTTGGTCTTGATCCCTCAGCTCCGGACGTACACCTCGGCCATACCGTCGTTTTAAATAAGATCAGGCAATTTCAGGAAAACGGTCATAACATCCAGTTGATTATCGGTGACTTCACAGGGAAAATCGGCGACCCTACAGGCAAATCGGCCGCCAGAAAGCAGCTGACAGATGAAGAAGTAAAGCATAATGCCCGAACGTATTTTGAGCAATTTGGGAAAATCATCGATATGGAAAAAGCGGAACTCCACTACAACTCAAAATGGCTGTCCAGGTTACATTTTGAAGACGTTATAAAGCTCGCCGGAAAAATAACGGTGGCACGGCTTTTGGAAAGAGACGATTTTGAAGAGCGGCTGGCGCTCGGAAAACCGATTTCGCTGCACGAATTTTTTTATCCGCTCATGCAGGGATACGATTCTGTTGTACTGGAGTCGGATGTTGAACTTGGCGGAACGGATCAGCATTTCAACGTCTTAATAGGCCGGCATTTTCAAGAAAAATTCGGAAAAGAGAAACAGACTGCCATACTGATGCCTTTATTGGAGGGGCTTGACGGGATCGAAAAGATGTCTAAATCGAAGAACAATTACATCGGCATTGATGAAAGTCCGAATGACATGTACGGAAAGACGATGTCCATCCCTGATCAATTGATCACAAAGTATGCTGAACTTGCAACAGACCTTTCGGCTGAACAAATCAAACAACTTCAGGCAGACCATCCGAAAGACGCCAAAATGTTTTTGGCGGGAACGCTTGTTAGAATGTACCATGGCGCTGAAGCAGCAAAACGAGCCGAACAGCACTTTACCGCAGTTTTTCAAAAAGGAAGCCTCCCTGATGAAATGCCTGAAGTTCGCTGGCAAGGCATAAAACACATCCCGGTCATCGATTTGCTCGTTGAATTAAAGCTGCAGCCTTCTAAAAGCGAAGCCCGGAAGATGATCCAAAACGGCGGGGTGAAAATTGCCGGAGAAAGGGTCGATGATCTGCAGCAAACGGTTATCGTTAAAGACGATTTAATCGTACAAGTCGGAAAACGAAAATTTGTAAGGTTAAAAGTTTCATAAAAAACAGAAACGGCGGCTTTGAACACTGGAGTTTCAAGCCGCCGTTTTGTCTTTCATACACGGAAAGCGGAGGACCGATTAAACAGGCGATTGTCGGCGGTGTTTCTGCTCAGGAACCTGAAATCGTTCGGAACGGATCCAAAAGAGGAAGGGGGCGGCCATCGCCATTAAACGAAGCCTGTAAAACTTGTTTACCCCGTGGGAAAAATCAGGTATCGTTTAAAGGGATACATATACAAGCTGCACCGGACACACAAATAATGGAGGTCAAAAAAATGAATGTAGAACAAACGCTGTATGAAGCCGCTGTTGAGCTCATTAACGCAAGGTACCCTTCCGGATGGGGCGGAGCGGCCGCGATGTATACGGAAGACGGTAAAATCCTCACGAGCGTTGCACCGGAGGTCATCAACGCTTCTACAGAATTATGCATTGAAACAGGCGCCATTTTAGAAGCGCACAAGCTGGGCGCGAAGATCACGCATTCCATTTGCGTCGTCAGAGATGATGAACATTCCGGATATAAAGTGCTCACGCCTTGCGGGGTATGCCAGGAAAGGCTCTTTTATTGGGGGTCTGAGGTGAAAGCGGCTGTTACCGTCCCTGACGGCGGCCTTGTCTTTAAAGCATTAAAGGAGATTCAGCCGTTTCACTGGTCTGCTGCATATCAAGAAACTGATGCGTAATCAAGGGGAGGAGAGTCTATATGGAAAGAGGCCGAACCGTTTACTTAAGACCCGTCAGGAAAGAAGATATGAAGAGCTTCTACAGAGCCGTCCAGGATGATGACATCAGGTATATGACCGGAACAAGACGCGTCTTTACAATGGACGAATTATATGATCATTACGAACGGATCACAAATGATGGCACACGTTATGATTTTGCGATTTGTTTACAGGGCGGCGATGAGACGATCGGCGATTTGTCGATTTTGGACATCGACCGGGTCAACCGGAAAGCCGGATTCAGAATTGCGCTCCACGGCCGGGACCATTTCAACAAAGGGTACGGCACTGAAGCCGTTAAACTGGCGCAGCAGTTTGCTTTTGAGAAGCTTCAATTAAACCGGCTTCAGCTCGAGGTGTTTTCTCATAATATCCGGGGTGTGAAAGCATACGAAAAAGCCGGGTTCAAAAAGGAAGGAACGTTGAGGGAGGCCCTTTATATGAACGGTCGATATTCAGACGAAATCATCATGGGGATCCTGAAAAAAGAATATGACAGGCGAAAAAGCGATTGACTTCTCCCTGTTTTTAAACAGCAGAGGCCGGGGCGCGGCAGCAACAGCTTGAAATGAGCCGAAACAAAGGATAATTCCGAACAAAAAACACCGTCCACAATGTGAACGGTGTTTTGCCTTGGTGGAAAAAAGATGCTACTCCATACCGATCCATACGCTTTTCACTTCAGTATAATTATCCAAAGCGTATGATCCCATTTCCCGGCCGAGGCCGGACTGTTTATAGCCGCCGAACGGCGATGCCGCGTCAAACGCATTGTAGCAGTTGACCCAAACGGTGCCTGCTTGCAGGCGGTCTGCTATATAATGGGCGTTTTTCACGTTTTCCGTCCAAACACCGGCGGCAAGCCCGTATTCCGTCCGGTTGGCGCGTTCGATGACTTCGTCGACCGTTTCATAAGGGATCGCGGCCAGGACAGGGCCGAATATTTCCTCTTTTGCGATCGTCATGTCATCCTCAACATTCGTAAACACGGTCGGAGAGACGAAATATCCTTCCTCATAAGGGCATGTTCCGCCGGCGGCAATTTTCGCGCCTTCCTGGCGGCCTTTTTCAATATATGAAAGAACCCGTTCATGCTGTTCTTTGCTGACAAGCGGTCCCATTTGCGTATCTTCGTGAAGCCCAGCACCCTGACGAATGGATTTTGCATATGCGGCCATTTCATCGATGACTTTATCGTATTGGTCTTTATGGATGAATACGCGCGAACCTGCACAGCACACCTGGCCCTGGTTGAACATGACGCCGGTCAGCGCTCCCGGAATCGCTTTTTTCAAGTCTGCATCAGGCAGGATGATGTTCGGCGATTTTCCGCCGAGCTCGAGGGTGACGCGCTTGACGTTTTTTGCCGCTTTTTCCATGATTTTTTTGCCGATTTCGGTCGAGCCCGTGAATGCCAGCTTATCGACCAGCTTGTGATCTGTAAGCGCTTCCCCGGCCGTTTCTCCGAAGCCCGGGATGATGTTGATCACGCCCTTTGGAAATCCGGCCTGATCGACGAGCTCGGCCAGATACAGGGCGGAAAGGGGAGTTTGCTCAGCAGGCTTTAAGACGATTGTACAGCCGGCTGCCAGAGCTGCACCCATTTTCCACATCGCCATCAGGAGCGGGAAGTTCCAAGGGATGATCTGCCCGACCACACCGACAGGCTCATGGCGTGTATAGTTAAAATAAGGTCCGTTTACAGGAATCGTTTGTCCGGTTATTTTCGTCGCCCAGCCGGCGTAATAGCGCATGTGTTCAATTGACATCGGAATATCCCCTGCGGATGTTTCGCTGATCGGCTTTCCGTTGTCAAGCGTTTCAAGCTGGGCCAATTCGTTCTTGTGTTCCTCCATCAGATCGGCGAGTCTGTACATGAGCCGGCTTCTCTCGGCCGGGAGCATCGTCCGCCATTCCCCGTGATCAAAAGCTTCCCTGGCGGCTTTTACCGCTTTGTCGACATCTTCAGGGCCCGCTTCATACAATGTAGCGAGTGTTTCTCCCGTGGCCGGGTTTGGGGTTTCAAACGTTTTGTTTGAAGCGCTCGCTACAAATTCTCCGTTAATGTAAAGCTTTTTCGTTCCCTGCAAAAATGACTCCAGCCTTTTACTGACCTGCATCGTTAAAGAACTCATGTTTGTGAAACAAACCTCCCTTAAAATTTTGGTCTGTCTTCTTGTGAGTTATTCCTGGTGCTGGTGTGATTGGTGGTTGGATCAATGAGATGCCGAAGGTGGGGTATATTGCTGATTTTGGAATCGTACACCACTATTCTATAACAGAAAATGAATTGAAATCAATATTCATTTGCAGTTTAGAGAAGGAGCCGCCCTGGACGGTGCATCGTTGCAATTCGGCAAAAAAACGCTACAATGGAATTTATACATCGTTTTTTAAAAGGAGACATCAGTATGATCCACGAAAAATGGCACAACAACAAAACGTTGAAAAAAGTAACATGCATTCACACTGACGCAAAAAAATACATTGTCGACAGAGCTTTGACCGTAGGGAAAACGTATGAAGTCAAAAATGAAACGGAAGAATTTTTATTTATTATCGACAACACCGGCAAAGTGGGCGGCTATTACAAAGAATACTTTAAAGAGGTCTGAGGGCTGAATGATTCTCCCAACGATCATCAATACTAAAAGATGATCACGATTGAAAGGGTGAATCTGGTGAAACAAAACCGCGACCAGGAAATTCGGGAGCTCCTTCAGAAAGAAGCCGGCCGCAACGATAAAGCAGGAGCGGAAGGCATGGCTGTAACAGAAGAGCAAGTGTCCGATACGCATATGGAAAGCACGATAGAAGGCGAAGATCGCTGAACAAAACCGCAGGATAATCATTTCCTGCGGTTTTGTGCGTCTTTTGTCAGGCACGGGATGGCGAACTAAAAAATCTGAAAAAAGTTGAAACCTTTAGTTCTTGTTACGCGTATTAACTGGTAGATAAAAAACATACATAGAGAGTTAAAGAAATGTAATCTGCTCGTAATTGTTTATAAAACGGTGTTATCGTATTCTAAATAGTAACGAAGAGATCCTTTTGCCTTGTGCATTAACATAAATTAGATATACAGAAAGAGGGGTTTTGATTGGGCGTTTTTTCAGCTAGCAAAACAGCAGACGGCAAAAAATTTGAACCGCTGCTTATTGAAGGAGAAAAGATTGAATCTGTCTGCAGACTAAGAATTGATCAAATTTGTTTTACCAACAAGCGGATTATTTTTTTTGACAACAAATTATTTTCCAAAAAGAAAGTCCGTGTTTTTCTTCCTTACAAGTCAATTGAAGGCTTTGCAATCAGGGAAGTCAGCATGTTCAATCCTGATTCCTCTCTTTCGCTCATGACAAGCAGCAAAGTCTTTGATCTGGAGTTTACAAAGGATACCGACATGCTTGAAATTCAAGCGCTTTTGTCAAAATACTTATGCGCATAAAGCGATGAAAGGCCTGTTCAAAAGAACGGCCTTTTACAATGCCGGCGTGGAATCAATAAATCGGAATCAAGCCGAGAACCGACAGGGACGATGAGCTGATAAGCTTCTCCGACACCGCAGTTTAATTTAGCCGACTGATCCACAGCAAGTGCAGTATTTTGATGTTTTGCTTTTCTTTTTTCTGTTTCAGAGGCTGATGAATTGCAGCATTGATAACATGAAACGATTTCTTTAACAGGATTGTTCACTTTATATAGCTCTATTCATACCGATTTCCGAAATCGTGTTGATGCTATCAAAGAGGTCGCTGTCCATGGCATGAAAAAATTCCTGTGCCAGGATTCCAGGACACACTTTTTGCGTTGTAAAATTTATTGCTTTCGTATCAGCTTCATAACGGCCGAGGACATTGTCTCTTTCCCTTGACCTAAAATATGCCTTTTCCATCCAAAAACAATACGGTATTGACATTATAAATCTTAAAAGCTATGATATTAAAAAAAGTAATCCGTAAAATCAATAATCGCAATCTCATGCAAAAAGAGCTTTAGCATTCGGTTATAATGCCATTATGACCGCGTGAAAAAGTGTTCTTTACCATGCATGGCATAAAGATTTTGATAGGACGGTATATTTCATTTTCCCTATATTTATGTATGAGGAAAAGAAATATACCGTTTTTTTAGGAGGATATAACATTGGAAAAACAGAAATTGACGAAAGGGTCTTTGGAAGCTGAAATCAGCAAAGCCTTAACCCAATGGGAAAAAGACTATTTGGGACGGGGGTCCGTGTCTGTCAAAACAGATATTCTCAGAAATATGGTCATCGTTTCATTGAACGGCATTTTAACGCCCGCCGAGTACGAACTTTGCAGTACAAAAGAAGGGCTGTTATCGGTCAAAAGAACCCGCTCCGGCTTGGTGGAATCGGGCCGGGAACAATTGAACCGCATTATGAAAGAGCTGACCGGTGAAGATACAATCAGCTTTCATACGGATATCAGCACGCGCACAGGCGAGCGGATCATGGTGTTTAAATTGGCAAATGACCTGCAAAAAAAATTCTCATAAAAAACGGAAGATCTTTAAAACATGTATATGAGTTAAAGATAAGCCGGTATTATTCAGGAAGATGGCTGAAGTGGGCCGATCTTGAATATACCGGCTTTTTTGCGTTTGTAGAAAGGAAGGCAAGACATGAAACAATATGTTCTTTTTCATCATGCCGACGGAGGGATACCGGGTGTTTGATGTGCTGGATTCTTTATTTTGGCTGAAAATATTTTTCGCGTCGCTTGCGCTTTGTTTCATCAGCGCATTGCTCGTGCTGAATCCCAAGGTTCCATTGCCATTTGTGCGGATTCATGCCAAGGTCATCGCTCTGCCTCCGCTCACCGCGCTGGCGGCCTTATTGACGGCAAATCCCGGCCACGCTTCAGCTCCTTGGCACTTGGATTCGCTGGCCTGGCTGATCGCCTTGTTTGTCTTAACCATCGGTTTCATCGTCCAGCGCTTCTCCGTCCGGTATTTGTTCGGGGACCGGTCCTACCGTAAATTCTTTTTGCTGTTGACGCTAACGACAGGTGGGGCTTCATCCGCTTGGCTTAACGATGATCTTCGCTGGCTTCTCTTATGCTGGGGAATCACTCTGCTCGGCTTGACGGCGCTGATCGGTTTAAACAGCGCATGGAAGGCCGCGAAAAATGCCTCTATGTATGCGGGCAGGATCTTTGCGCTCAGCTGGCTGGCTATAGCGGCAGCGGCTCTTTGGCTGTCCTTGGCGACGGGGCACTGGCAGTTATCATCCGCCATAGCGGAAAAAAGCCTTGCACAGATCAGCTCATGGGAGAAAATCGGAATCGGCCTCCTCGTCATCTTAACGGTGATGATTCCTGCAGCGCAGTGGCCGTTTCATCGCTGGCTGCTCGATTCGGCGATTGCGCCGACTCCGGTTTCCGCGGTCATGCACGCTGGACTCGTTAATGTCGGGGGCGTCATGCTGACTCGTTTTGCACCAATGTTCAGCGGTGATGGATTGCAGCTGATTCTGCTCGTTCCGGCCGTCCTTTCAGTCTTACTCGGAACAGGCATGATGATCGTCCAGGCGGACTACAAGCGGCAGCTCGCATCTTCAACGGTCGCACAGATGGGGTTTATGCTTATTCAATGCGCACTAGGCGCCTATATCGCAGCTGTTATTCACCTCATCTTGCACGGGCTGTTCAAAGCCGCCCTTTTCCTGCAAGCCGGATCAGCGGTTCGCCGTTATGAACATTTCGCATCTAAACCGGGAAGGCTGGCTCTTCCTTGGAGCATGACAGGAGGCGCCTTGGCTCTTGCCCTCGGAATCGGAATCTGGGTTACAAATGCGGATGATGGCTATCAATTGATCAGCGCCCTTGTTTTAGGCTGGTCACTGTTTGTTGCTTGGAGACAGCTTGTCACAGCCAGTTACGGACGAGTCGCGCGAATTGCCGGACTGTTCATTTTAACGGGGGCCGCGCTCGCGTTTGCCATCATTCATTTTGTTTTGCACGGGCTCCTGAAGGAAGCTGTTGTTCAGGGGACACATCCGTCCGCAATGGCAACCGTTTTAACGGCAGTCGTTTTGTTATCCGGCAGTGCAGCCGGCGCCTTGATCGTTCGGCAGCGCTTTGCATGGTCCGGCGCACTTTATCTGCGTCTTGTAAAAATGAGTGAGCCTCATTTCGATTCGGTCGAAGAACGGCCGGGTTATCTTGACCAATATCTTACTCAAGGAGGTCGTCAATCATGAAAGCAGCCGCATCTACATTGTCTAAACAATCGATCTTCAAATATGAACATCAGACCGCTGACATTAATATTGATGAATTGGTTCAATCAGCTGCACGGGTTATTGCGCCGCTGTGGCCTATTGAAACCTTTGCTGCGCGCCATCCATGGATGGGGCTGGAACAACAAACATTCGAACAGACGGCGCGGCGGCTTAAACAACAGCTTCTTGTCGATATCTACCCAAAGCCCTCCATGTTCCATTCCGCAAAACAGCGTGGAGAAATAGATAAGGCGATTCTTAAAGAAAAGCTGATGGATTGGCTCGATTCACACCAGTCCGGCATGACGAGGGAAACAGCGGCAGCGTTTTGTAAAGCCGCGCTCAAGCTCGATGAAATACCCGAACAGCTATTGTCATCCAGTCAAGTCAAAAAGCTCGCCAAACAAGCGGCAGGCTGGATGATCGAAGAACAGGAAACACGATTCGTCAAACCGCTAAGCGTTTTAGCCGGGCAAAAAACAGCTCACCTCCTCGACCGTCATATGATTAAATGGTCAAAACTGTACCTTGATGAGTCACAATCGGCATGGCGGCTTCCTAATCGTGAGAAAGGGTTTTACAGCGCATGGAGGCGGCTTATTGAACATGATCCCGCCCTGTCGCGTGCTGAACGCCTGCGGCTGAACGGGTGGCCGGAAGAGCCGCGGGAAGCTTTGAAAAGAGCACTCCGGGCGCTTGATATTTCTAATGGAGACGTCCAGGACTACTTTGAAGCCCATTTGCTTTCTCTGCCGGGCTGGGGCGGGATGATGCTCTGGCGTTCCCGGCAATCGCGGGACGAAGAAGGGCTGTTGCTCGAGTATCTGGCTGTCCGGCTTTCAATGGAATGGATGCTTGTTGAGCCTTATTTGCCATTCTCTGTGCCAAAGCCTGACAAGGAGATGCAGTCGGTTCCTCTGATTGCGGCATGGCTGCATTGGGGCGGTCTCACTTCTGAAGAATGGCTCAATCTTTCCGCAGCAGAGCAGCAAGCCCGTTTCACACTCGCCCGCCGTTTTGATGACATCACGCGCCGTCGCCTTTGGCTGGAAGCGTGGGAGCAAACATACGCCGATGAGATAAGGAAGCTCACGGCTAACAAACCTGCAGCCGCCGAAAAAAGTGAACCGGTGATGGCCCAGCTGGCATTTTGTATTGATGTCCGTTCAGAGCCGTTTCGCCGGGCATTGGAAAAGTCGGGGCCTTTTGAAACGTATGGAACGGCCGGCTTTTTCGGTCTGACAATCGAAACGTGCGAACTTGGCAGCAAACACTGCCACAGCTCCTTGCCGGTCATTCTCAAACCGCAGCATCGAGTAAAAGAAACAGCGGAAGAATCCAGTTTCAAATCGTATCAAGAGCATAGAAAAGCCGCAGCTTCGCTAAGCTCTGCCTTTAAAACAATGAAACAGAATCTATTGGCGGGTATGCTGCTTCCCGAAGTGAGCGGCCCCTGGCTGAGCCTGCAAATGGCAGCGCGCAGCCTGGCTCCCCGCAAAGCGGGAAAAGCTTTCCGAAAAGCGCGGAAGTCATGGCTGAAGAAGCCTCAGTCAAAGCTCTCGCTTGATCGTATAGAAACGCCTGAAGCCGGCATTCCGCTCGGTTTTACGGAAGATGAAAAACACTCGTATGCAAGACAGGCATTGCAAATGATGGGGATCACAGACCGGTTCGCTCCGCTGGTTGTCATTTGCGGACACGGGAGCAGAAGCACAAATAACCCTTATGCCTCGTCACTGGACTGCGGTGCCTGCGGGGGGGCATCAGGCGCTTTCAACGCACGCGTCCTTGCCGCTTTATGCAATCTTCCAAGCGTCAGACAAAGGCTCCGTTCCGACGGCATATTGATTCCGGATGATACAGTATTTGCTGCCGCAGAGCATATTACAACATTGGATGAATTGCATTGGCTTTATGTACCTGAGCTTCCGCCTAAAGCCAAACAAGCGTTCGACCTCATCGACTCGGCCCTTCCCGATGTGAGCCGCACAGTCGGAGCGGAACGCTTAGCCGATTTGCCTCAATTCGGATATAAAAATCCCCGGAATGAAGTTGAACGCTTAGCCGAGGATTGGAGCGAAGTCCGCCCAGAATGGGGACTGGCCCGAAACGCTTCATTCATCATCGGCACACGCCGGCTTACGCGAGAAGCCAACCTTGAGGGAAGGGCTTTTCTGCACAGCTATGACTGGCGGAATGACCGGGACGGTTCCATCCTCGGCAATATCATTTCAGGTCCGGGGACGGTGGCCCAGTGGATCAATCTGCAATATTACGCGTCAACCGTTGCACCGCATTATTATGGAAGCGGAAATAAAGCGACCCAAACCGTCACTTCCGGTCTTGGCGTTATGCAGGGAAATGCAAGCGATTTGCTGGCAGGCCTCCCTTGGCAGTCTGTCATGCTGTCAGATCAAGAGATTTATCATGCGCCTCTCCGGCTGCTTGTTGTCATTGAAGCGCCACGTGAACATATCGAGCGGCTTCTTGAAGAGGATCACAGCTTCCGTCGAAAAGTGGAAAACGGCTGGATTATCCTTGCTTCGATCGATTCGCACGGGAACTGGGTGAACTGGACAAAAACAAAATGATGAATGAGGTGAATATAATGGGGATAACAGGAAATGAAAATGTGTTGTTAATTACCGGAATGGAGGATACGCTTGAACAATCAATCTGCCGTGCGGCAGCGATTCAGCCGGAGAAAGTGCTCGTTTTAAAAAGCGTATTCCCTCACATTTCCCAGCCATACAGCGATTTCATGAGAGATATTATCACTCTTGTCTTCCAAAAAAAAATCGGGGAAATCTTAATTGTTCGATCCAAAAATGAACAGGCGGCTGATATCGACCTTGAGAATTTCTTGTTTAAAAATCCGCAATTAAAGGATAAATTACAGACCATCGATTACCTTTTTCAACACGGCAACCCGGAATTTCCATTCAGCAGCCTGGATGAATGGGGAAAAAACGTTGCTCAAGGAATACAACAAAGCGTCGACCTGATTCGGCGGCACCCTTTTATCCCTTCGCATGTCAAAGTCCGCGGTTTTTTAATAGATACGGAACATGAGGAATTAACAGAAATTAACGCTTAATGGAAAAATGGAGCCGGGTCCACCTTCGGCTCCATTTTTCTATACAAGCTGACCACCCGTTATTACGGGTAGTTATTAATCGCCCTTTATACGACGCTCGATTTGCCGGCATTGGAATCGATGAGATCAGAATCCAGCACAGAACCGACAGGGACGATAAGCTGAGTAAGATCTCCGTTTTCTTCTCCAAAACCGTAGTTTAATTTGGCTGACAAAAAGTAATCGATCTGCTGATAAGGACCTACCGTGACAGAAGCGCCTCTGTCGACTGAATTGATTTTAAAAGCTCCCAAATTAATCATTGCCGGTGAAAACATCAAACCATCATCCCTTTCCCGAAGGCAGATTGGAACGGGACTCAAAAAGGGCCGGTGAATCGAGCTGATCTCTGTCATCCACATGGCTTTTCGTTCCCAAGAACCCGCTTTCATCCCCGAAATTTTGTCCGTAGCCTTGGTTTTTCTTATCCGAGTTTTGCCACTCCGCCAATAAATTTTGTCCGACATTCACTGCTGAAGCATTTTCAAAGGAATTAATTTTCAACATGAAAATATTAATATTGATATATGGAGCTGGTTGCAACACAAGCAAACCTCCTTTTTACAGTTTTATGCCGAACCTGTTCACAGTATTTGAGGAAAGGGGGCCATCTATTGGATGCAGATAAAATGAAGCAGTGGCTTGATCTTGCACAGACATTATACGGAGGAGAATTTTGGAAAACGGTTTTCGATGATGAACAGGGAAAGGGCTTTACAAACGGTCATCCCAATTTTCCTTTTCAGACGGGCGTTCAGCAGGAAAAAGAGCGCAAATCTGATTTTCCACTCATTGATATAGTTGATACGTTTGATGAAATACGCTTTTTAATATATCTTCCCGGTTTTCGAAAGCAGGATGTCGAACTCCTGTCATATGAAACTTACTTTATTGTCAGAGGGAGCAGAAAGTCTTATTTTCCCGAAGACAAATTTAAACAAAGGGAAGGAAAGTATGGCGAGTTCGAAAGGAAAATCGATCTCGATATACCGATAGACGGAAATGGCCGCATACATGCCGTTTTTAAAGACGGAATTTTATATGTCACCATTCCTAAAGATCAAACAGAAGCACGCTCGATTACGATCCGGGATTAATCTTTATCGAGTTCGCATCAGAGACATCGCAGTCATTGACTGAACTGACCGGGACGGCAAAAACCGAGCCGCAGGAATTGTTTTGTCCAAACCCTTGATTCTTGTTGACAACAGCAGCTCTTCTTATGATTTCGGCCGAGCCTGTATGAAACGAGCTCGCGTTCAAGCTGTTTATTTTGACGGCATGCAGATGAATTTGAGTAGGCAGAAACAGTCGGATCACCTCTTTCTATATTGTTAGGTAATGTATATCAATATCTCTTTAGCGATAGAACAATGAAAAGGAGCCAGTTCACAATGCTAAAAACATTATTCAAACCGCTGATCAAAAAAATCTGCCAGGAAGAAATGAAGGAATTGAAAGAGAAAGTGCTGGCCTTGGAAAAGGTACACCATAACAAACAAGATGAACACTGCTGCACAAGGGATATTCGGATAGAAAACATGCGTGTCGATAAGATTGAATACAATATCGAATTCGGAGAGCTTGAAATCGAAAGTCTCAGCGGAAAACTGAATATCGGCGCCAACTATCCGCTGTCAGCAAAATGGCTGGAAGATGCGCAAATTCAAAAAGAGCCGGCGAAAAAACGCGACGCAAAAAACGAACGCCCCCAGCCCGAGATCTCGCTCCGTCCGCGGACATTCAAAGGAGACAAGCATTGATAAAGACGGGAGAAGGACATCCTCCCGGTTCGTTTTATTTTTTCCTGCAAAATGTGTTCGATCCATAAAAAAACGGGGCTCTCATTCGATAAGCCGCCGTTCTTCTTGCACCTGCGTGTTTGAGAGCTTCACGCCTGTCCGTCTGTTCCATATTTAACGACAGGCCATTTCTCTTTCCGCAATGCGTTCATCAGCTCAGGTCCAACGTGCAGGTGTTCCTCCACAAGTTCTTTTGGCGTCAGCGCCATCCATTGGTTCAATGAGATATCTGCAAAGCGGCTGCTCTTGAATATTTCTAAAAACCACAGGCTGTCTGTGCCCGTGTTTTGAATATAATGGCCCATGGCAAAAGGTACATACCCCACATCACCAGCCCGATAATTAAACGTCCGTGCTGTGCCGTTCGCCGCGAATACGGTCATCCGTCCGGTACCTGTGAGATAATACTGCCATTCATCATTATTCGGATGCCAATGCATTTCTCTCATTCCGCCAGGCTTGATTTCGACGAGCGCGGCAGCGATTGTTTTCGAAATCGGAAAGTTGGAGGAATCAACGATTCTTACCGTCCCGCCCGGCGTGACGATCGGCTTCTGTTTCAGAAGCCGGTATGCAAAGCTTTTCGGCACAGTTCCATAGGGATCAGGCACCTTTTGGCTTTCAAGCGGACCCGGCACCTTTGTTTGAAAAATGTAGCGCTGTTTGTCAGGGATGCGGGCAAAGGCGCTTTCGCTTACACCGAAATTCGCGGCTAAGACATCCTTTGGTGTGTGTGCGAACCAATCGGTAATCGTGAATGTGTCGAATTCGGAGAATGTCCCGTCGTCAAAGACGAGGAGGAATTCGCAGCCATCTTCAAGTCCTTGAATCGAGTGCGGGATTCCGGCGGGGAAGAACCATAAATCTCCAGGGCCGACATCTGCGATAAAGTTCCGGCCATTCTGGTCGACAGCGGTAATGCGTGCATGGCCCAAAATCATGTAAGCCCATTCCGATTGCTTATGCCAATGCAGCTCGCGTACACCGCCTGGAGTCAGCCGCATATTAACCCCGGCGATCGTCGTTGAGACCGGCAGCTCTTTAACCGTTATTTCGCGCGACCAGCCGCCGTGTTTTAACTGCATGTGGGTGTCCGAAAAAGAAAATTTTAAATTGGGGATCGACCCGGCATCTGTAGCCGGAGGAACGAACATGTCGGGATTCTCAAGATCCCGCATGACGTCACGGGGGCCAAAATCGGTCGCCCCGGCGCCGTCTTCCCTGATCGGATGGGGCACCTGAGTTCCGGGTGTTTTTTTCATAGAAAATGCTCCCTTCGCTGGTCTTATATCATAACAGAAGTTTATGATGCGGCTGTCGAAAATATATCAAATCCTTAACACACAGCGGTGTTTCAAGTCTCACATACCGGGAAATAAAAAACAAAGGAGGGGATGAAGGATGCCGCTGACAAATGAGCAAAAGGAACAGCTCTACCATAGATTAATGGATTTGAAAAAAAGTCTTTCAGACAGAGAGGCTCCTGATCAGTCGATGACAGAAGAAACGGGTGAATTATCAAACGGAGTGGATAATCATCTTGCCGACCACGCCGGAGTCTATTTTGAACGAATGAGGGAGCAAACCTTCGAGCAAACGGACAGAAACGTATTGCAGGAAGTAGAAGACGCTTTAGAGCGGATGGAAGACGGAACATACGGAATATGCGAAAAAACAGGCAGGGAAATACCTTACGAACGCCTTAAAGCCGTTCCATATGCAAGATATGTGATTGAAGCCCAGAGAGAAGCAGAAAAAATAAACGAATCAGGGGCAGCAGATGACAGGGAGTTCAGCCGGCAAATGAGAGACCTGACCAACAAAGAAACGATGGATCAAAAACATTCCTACACCTATGAACGGCTTGATCAAGAGCAGGATTCAAAATAGCGCACCCGCAGAAGGCGGGTGTATTTTTTTGATAGAAACATATTTTGAAATAAAAATAAATCAGTTGACTTTCTGTTTAAAAGAAAGTAACATACTATTTGTAAGTAAATAATGAAACGTTAGCACAGGAGGTTAACAATATGTCTAAAGTATTATTTGTCAAAGCAAACGACCGCACAGTTGATGAAGCGGTATCTGTAAAACTTTACGAAGCATTCCTTAACAGCTATAAAGAAGCTCATCCAAACGATGAGGTCACTGAGCTCGACCTTTATAAGGAAAACCCTCCGTACCTTGGCCGAAACGCGATCAACGGAACGTTCAAGGCAGGAAAAGGCATGGAATTGACTGAGGAAGAAAAAGCGGCTGCGGCTGTTGCGGACCGTTATCTTGATCAGTTCGTTAAAGCCGATAAAGTCGTATTTGCCTTCCCGCTGTGGAACTTTGCGGTTCCAGCAGTGCTTCACACTTACATCGACTATCTGTCCCGCGCAGGAGTTACGTTTACATACACTCCTGAAGGACCTAAAGGATTAATGGGAGACAAGAAGGTTGCCCTTTTAAATGCAAGAGGCGGATTCTATTCTGAAGGCCCGATGGCAGCAATGGAAATGTCATTGAACTACATGAAAACCGTTATGGGATTCTTCGGTGTAGAAGACCTTCATACAGTTGTCATCGAAGGACACAACGCTGTTCCTGACCAAGCGCAAAAAATCATCGAAGACGGCCTCGCTGAAGCTAAAAAAGTTGCGGCTGCGTTTTAATCCGGAAATCTTTTAATCTAGTACATCCCTTAGATATTGGATATCTCTTTACAGGATCCAATGATTTTCTAAGGGATGTATTTTTTATGAGCAGAATTGCTCTCAAAAGCAGCAGGATTTCAAATGCTTTGATTTTTAAGGAAAAACGACAATTTTTACCTTACTTCGACAAAACGACGGTGTTATATTGCAATTAGATACATTTTATGATAACAATGGAAAATTCTTTGAATTGTAAAGTGAAAAGACACTTTTGATACGCCTCGCTTTGTACAAGTGTCAATTCGTTTCAAAACAAATGAAACGTCAGCAAACAGATGTATCTTTATTTGCCATCCATGCAGCAAAACCAGTTTTTAAAACAACATTCTTCAAAAAATGTATTTGTCTTCGAACGACGCTTACATCCTTCAAGCCTAGAATTTAAACTAAAATCAATAAATTCTATCCTCTTTGAAATGCACAGTTATTTTTCATCACGATAAACACTTTATTGTTTCCTTAACAACCATTTTACGTAAAAACCACAATTAAATATCGGAATTTTCCGATAATAATTTGTAGAAATGAAAAATGCACCTATTCATTGCTTTTTAATTCCGAAAATCAAAATGTATAAACATAGTATAAAGAAGGGGATAAATCTATGAGTAATCAATATATCTATACGTTAACTAAACATTTCTGGATTTCTTGCGCCCATAAAGTCGCCGGTGCAGGAAAATGTGAAAGGCTTCACGGCCATAACTACAAGGTGATCTTTTGCATTACCGGTTCAGCATTAGACGAAAAAGATATGTTAATAGATTTCCGTGAAGTGAAGCACCATTTAGAGAAAAAGTATGACCATTATGTGCTAAATGATTTTGACGAATTTAACAAAGTAAAAGGAGGATATGAGCCGAGCACCGAAAGGGTCGCTCAAGTTTTTTTTGAGATAATAGAGTCATTATGCAACGCAAAGAGGAATCAACCGCATGTTAAATGGGTTGAAGTTCAAGAAACCAATGAAGCCAGTGCGAGATACGAAAAACTTGAAAGGAGGTGATCATGTGGAAAAAGAAATCGTGAAAAAAGAAGAAGATCAAATTTCTGAAGATTTGCTCTTAACTGACGAATTGGAACTTGAAGAAAAAGAACTTTTTTTAACCAACGCTAAGACGATGTAACAAAAAATGGGATCTGCAAAACAAATCGTTTTGTAGATCCTGATAATGATAGGGTGTGATCTTATAGACATTTTAAAAAAATGCTATGAAGATTTTTTAAAGATAGATATGGAAACAGAAATCGGACATCTTCTTAAACATAAGCAGGCTGAAAAAATAGTTGGCATATGGAACTTATGGAGCAGCATCAGCTTCTCACAGTTTGAAAAGTATGTGTGGCGTTGCATAAATAAAGCAAAAAAAGTTCAAGACGTCATCAATATAACCGGAACGGTGCACATCGCCATAAATCTCCTCTACGTTTTAAGGAATCACCAACTATGTAAAGTGAGCAAAAATGGCGAAATCGAATTTTCAAATAAACTGATGAACTTTGAGGTTGCTGCTGATCTGGCAAATGCGGTTTTTCCGGAACGGATAAGAAACAAAAAAGAACATGGACAGTTTCAAGCAACATGGACCACTTCGGTTAAGCGTGCAAATATAATTTTTGAGCAGGTGCCTCCGTGGAAAGATGTATTTTTTTGCGGCGATGATGATTTAACAAGCCTTGCTCTTGCTCAAATCAGCGGCAACGCATTTAACATATCTGTAGGTGATATAGACAGCGATCTCGTGTCCTTTATCGAATCCAGCAGCAGGCGGGAGGGGCTGCAAATTGAAACATTCGAATTTGATGTCACATATGAAGCCCCTGACAGGCTTAAAAAGAAATATGACGTTTTCCATTGCGATCCCCTCGATCATGGGCAAGGCATAGATTTATGGCTGCAGAGGGCGCAAGAAGTATTAAAAGGCAAACCGGGGGATTTGATTTATCTGAATATTAGTGCGGACCGTCTCGGACAAAGAGAGTATCTTTTATTCAAGCATCTGCACGAGATGGGTTTTTACTTGGAGGAAAAACATAAAAATTTTAGCAGCTATCAAGTGGAAGAAGAACCTTTTTTAAATACGGAAAAATTAAATGAGGAAATAGAAAAAATAAACATTGAGTACAGCGCAATAAAAGATTTATATATCCATACAGATCTATATGTTTTCATCAGAAAAGCGGTTAGACCAATTTTTCTTCCGCAGGAATTTATGGAGATTAGAAGGAAAATATAATGAGGTGTTTTAATGTACGTGCTAGGTATAAACGGCTGGGATAAAGGTGTGCATGATACGAGTGCAAGTTTATTTTATCAAGGAAAATTGCTCGCTGCCGCTGAAGAAGAGCGATTTGTAAGAAGAAAAAAAGCTTTTGACACAGTACCCGTTCATTCTATATCTTATTGCTTGCACGAAGCAGGTATTACAGCAGATGAAGTCGACTGCATAGCATTAGGCTGGGATGTGGAAAAACTTGAAATGGAGTATGGCGGCAAACAAGGGCTGACATCTAAAGATATCATGCATTGTGTTTTTCCTAAAAATATGTTCCCGCGGAAAAAAGACCCCGCACTACAAATGTATCCCCATCATCAAGCCCACGCGGCTGGAGCATACTATAGTTCCGGATTTGATGATGCAGCAATACTTGTAGTAGACGGTTCGGGCGAGGAAGAGTCCGTCACAATCGCAAAAGGTGAAAAAGGGAAAATCGATTATCTTGAAGTGTACCCTTTGGAATGTTCCTTGGGAATCTTTTATGAGGGGTTGTCAAAATATATTGGTCTGGGCAGATTTAGAGAAGGAAAAACAATGGGCTTGTCTTCTTATGGGGTATGGGAAGGGGACGTCCCGTTAATTGTCAACAAACATGATGGATATAGAAGAACTTATAATCAAATTTTAAAAGATTGGGTACTTTACTTTTATAAAAAGTTCGGCGAAAAGGTAAATTCAGCACATTATGTCTACGACCACAAAGAGGCTAAACTATACGATCAACTTGATGCATTATCTTATAAACATGTGGCAGCTTTTGGGCAAAAAGCATTGGAAGAGAATCTGATTTACCTGGCCAAGAGGGCGATAGAGCTTACCGGCTGCTCTCGATTATGCATTTC
>NZ_JBALMR010000063.1:49165-70688 GCF_036963165.1 Bacillus sp. JJ675
GGCTTAACTGTGTAGGCAATAGGAAACTGCTTGACTTAGAAGAAGTCAAAGATATTTTTATACAGCCCGCTGCATCTGATGCAGGAGTATCATTAGGGGCAGGAGCATTGCTGTCTAAAGAATTGGGTTTTGATGTAAAGCTTTCGAAAGACCATGTCTACTCAGGGCCGGCCTTTAGTGATGGAGAAATTAAAGATTTGCTGGAACGATACAAAATTAAATATGAGTTTTTTGAGAATGGCATAAACGAAGCTGCAGTCCAGCTTTTAAAAAAAGGAAGTGTCGGAGCCAGATTTGCCGGAAGAATGGAATTTGGACCGAGAGCTTTAGGAAACCGAAGCATTCTGGCCAATCCGCAAAGCAAAACAATGCTTCAAAGGGTAAATTATATAAAAGAAAGGGAACAATGGCGCCCCCTTGCACCTAGCATTAATGCAGAGAATCAGACGATGGCGATAAACGAGGAAACGGCATCTCCTTATATGCTGTTAAACGCAACAATACATGAATCCTCGCTTGAGGTGCTTCAGGCAGTAACTCATATCGATGGTTCCACAAGGCCGCAAATCGTAGATAAAGGGGTAAATTCATCTTATTGGGAGCTTATTCAATGTTTTTATGAAGAAACCGGAATACCAGCTGTTTTGAATACGTCTTTTAATATTGGAAATGAGCCGATCGTTTGTTCACCGAAGGATGCAATTCGTTCATTTTTTTGTTCTGAGCTAGATTTTCTATTCTTAAATCATTTTTTAATCAAAAAATAGGATGAGGTGAATGATCATGAGTGCTACCTATCCAAACTTTCCGGAATACAAACTGAAGAGCGTCTATAAGGGGAAAACCTTCTTTAAAAGAGGGGCGACCCGCGACCATATCTTTCACGAAGAATTTGAAGAATGGCAAAAATTCTTTTGTAGTGGCGAGTACCTTCCGCCAGCCGGAAAAGACATCGCTTTATTCCATGTCTGCACATGGGCAAAACCATATGACTTTTCCTATATTGGAAAAAAAATAAGGGAGGTTACAAATAAATTTGAAAGGATACACCCCATCATATTGTCTAATGCAGGCGTTATCCCTTATGAATATCAAATGAATCCGGCATTTTGCGCATACGATTGGATACAGACGGAGGATATATCCGGAGAAGAAGCTTTAAGATTGAAAAAATTATATCAAGATTCGCTTTTAAATCGAATAAAGAATTATTTAACCTCTAAGCAGCAGCATTATAAAGCGGTTGTTCACTATTGCATGCCGATAAAGGATTCAATTGTGACGGACATTCATGATTTTTGCAAAACAATAGACCTCCCATACTTTCATACACCTGGTTTGGAGACATTCAGAAATTCAAAAGGCGTCTTGACTAACTTGAAGGATTTGGGAGAATTTTATATTTTAGATCCTGTTTTGAATGATTTGGAAAATACTTTAAAAAAGGTGAGCAGCATTGATAGATCTGTCAATCGTAATACCGGCTTATAATGATCCCAAACTTGACGAGTGTTTAAAAAGCATAGATATAGAGGCGGAAATTATAGTCGTACTCAACGGCGCAACCAAACAGGTTGAAGACATAGCCAAAAAGCACAATACGACAATGGTCCATCTGCCGGCTCCCAATCTTGCAAAGGCTTATAACGAAGGAATCAAATCTTCAAGCAAGAACAATGTGCTGCTGATGGATTCAGATTGTATTTTTAGAAAAGGCTGTATAGATAAGTTATACAACATGTTGTATGAACATCCGTTAGCTAAAGGAAGGGTGCTTTTTGCTTACCGGTCAAAAACAGAAAAAATAATTGCAACTTCAAGACATATTCATACCGCTAAAAAAAATGCGTATTCCCCGCCTTTAGCATTTAGAAAGAATATTGTAGATCAAATAGACGGCTATTATTTTGACGAACAAATAAACTGGACGGAAGATTATGATTTTGATGCAAGAGTGAGGAGGGCTGATCTCAGTATCGGATACGATGATAGCGCACAAGTCATACATCCCGCCCTGACGCTGTTAGGCGATTTGAAAAGCTCTTACAACTATGGGAGAGGACAAGCAAGAGGGGTTCAATCGAACAAAGAATGGTATTCGCCTCCTAGCAGGCTGTTGAAAAGCATGATAAAAAGTTGGACTCCTTTGAAAAATAGGTTTGGAACGGGCGTGGCTGTGTATCTTTCTTTATGGCAGATTGCATTTTTCATGGGGTTTAAAAAGGAAAGCAAAGCAACCGAAAGGGGTGTAAAAAAGAGTGGTTCGGCAAATACAACAGTATGACAATATCTCAAGCGTTTATGATAAATTAATTCCTGAACCGGACGGACTATTTGATTTCTACAACGGCTTTGTAAAGGAAGGCGTCACAATTCTTGACATCGGATGCGGATCTGGCCGTCTGGCCTTTCAATTAGCCCAAAACGGTGCAACCGTTCATGCTATCGATATTTCGGCAGGGATGGTTGAAAATGCTAAAAGGAAGCTTGCTCAATTTGACCGGAAAACATTAGAACGTATACATTTTGAGAAGGCCGATATAAAAAATTTCCATTGTGAAAGCCGATTTGATTATATTTTTATGAGCGGTGGTGTCTTTGAGTATCTGTTAACCCCAAAAGACCAGGTTGAAGCGCTTCAAAAAATTAAGCAGCTGCTAAAACCGGAAGGCAAATTTATTTTTGACATCATATCGCCGCCGCAAGTTTGTGCTTATGACAAAAGGCAGAAGGATTTTGGAAACACAGCTAATCCCTCCAAAGATCATCAGTATATTAAATCCCAAAATATATTTCGCATAGATCATTACAAACAAATTGTATCAACCCGTTGTTTATTTGAAATACATCAAGATGATAAAGTAACGGAGAAATACGAATTCAAATTTTTAACTAGATATTCACTGCCGACAGAACTGTTTTATCTTCTGAAGTCCAGGGGTTTTACTGTTTTAGGTTTTTATGGAGATTACAATAGAGAACCTTTTAAGCGAGGCAGCGAGTTTATGATTTACATCACAAAGCTTTCTTAAAGCAAGGAGAATGTGAATGCACACAAATAACAGAAAACATTTAGTAATCGCGCCGCATCATGACGATGAAATCATCGGATGCGGGGGAACAATTGCCAAAGCGATTAAAAGCGGGGATCAAGCAAGAATCATTATCGTTACAATGGGTGAACTTTCCGGAATCGATGGCAGCATTGAACAAAATGTTCAAATACGCGAAAACGAATGCAAAAGGGCTTGCGAAATCATCGGCACACAAGATATTCACTTTTTAAAAGAAAAAGACCGGGCGCTCACCTATAGAAGAGATCTTGTTGAAAAAGTGCTGATGCATATAGATGATTATCGGCCTGATTATGTATATTACCCTCACTCGGAAGAAGCAGACCGTGACCATCGAATTGTTCATGAAATTACCAGTGAGGCATTATTTTTAAGCCGCTCTAATTTTCTGCGAAACAAAAACAGGATCAAAAGGTGCTTGCAGTACGAAATTTGGACTCCGTTAACCGCTTATCAATTAGTCAGTGATATCAGCAGTGTGATCGATCAAAAAATGGAAGCCTTAAACGCATATAAATCTCAAGGAGCTATTCTTCAATTGGAAAATGGGGTAAAAGGGTTAAATGCATATAGGGGTATGCAGGTCGGCACTGATTTCGCAGAAATTTTCAAATTTTAAAATCTAACAACGGAAGGATTCGGTTATGTTCATACAGGTTGAAAATGTATCACGTTCATTCAGCAGAGCTTCAATGGATGAAGGATTTTGGAATTCAGTTAAGAGTCTATTTCATCGAAAAAAAGAAGTCATTCATGCTGTAAACAATGTTTCGTTTTCAATTCCAAAAGGAAAAATCATTGGTCTTATCGGTGCAAATGGAGCAGGCAAGTCGACTTTAATAAAGCTGATGACGGGTTTGATTACACCGACTTCAGGCAGGATAACGGTCGATTCATTTACACCGCATAAAAAAGAACCGGCGTTTTTAAGGAAAATAGGGGTTGTATTAGGACAAAAAAATCAATTGTGGTGGGATCTTACCCCGTACGAAACATTTTTGCTCCATAAAGAAATATATCAGATTGCCCAAGCTGAGTTTGAGCGTAATATAGAGCGGCTGACAACCGCTTTGCATGTGAAGCATGTCGTGAAATCTCCCGTTCGAAATCTTTCTCTTGGCGAAAGAATGAAATGCGAATTGGTAGCCGCGCTGCTTCACTCTCCTGAGATTTTATTTTTAGATGAGCCAACAATCGGCTTGGATTTTATTGCTCAAAAAAATATTAGACGATTCTTGAAGTCATACTGCCGGGAACAGGAAGTGACAGTTATCTTAACGAGCCATTATTTACAGGATATTGAGGAGCTTTGTGAGCATATTATGATTTTGCGGGATGGAGAGCTTTATTATAATGGGAGCTTTAAAGGTTTGCCCGGTTTAAACGATGATGAATACAAGTTGTTGTCAATCACCCTTTCAGAAATGGACAACCTTTCGCTTTTGAAGCAATACGGTGAAATCATCGAAGAACAGGATCATACTGTTCTTTTGAAAATTAGCAGAAATACATTCAGCCAGGCTTTGAGGGATATTATCAATCATTACGATATTATTCATTTTGAGGAGAAGCATACAGAAATCCAATCTTTATTAGAGGAAATTTATAAACTATCAGAGCATGTCGGAGTTGAAAAAATTGAGAAAATATATTAAGCCGGGGCTCATGGCCATACAGACGGCTTTTCAGTACCGTTTCAACACCCTGCTGTATATGGCATTTAGCCTGCTTCCACTTATTGCCGTCATTTATTTATGGCAAAATGTCTATGATCAAAAACAAATCATTGAGGGGTATACAATTGACTCAATGATTACATATTTAATTATTGCAAAGATTCTCGAGATCTTATTGCTTCCTGCTTTTCACTGGTCGATTCAAGATGAGGTGAGCAGCGGCGAACTTTCAAAATATTTAACAAAACCTATTTCATACTGGGGATTCTGGTTTTCAAAAAATACCGGAAACAAGCTGGTCCAATTGATGCTCGTCAGTATTCCGATGGGAATTGTTGCTTTGTGCAATAGAGAATATTTTTTATTCCCTGATTTTCATGATATAGCCGGTCTGATTGCAGCTGTCATATTGGCGATGATTCTGTATTATAGTTTGTATTTTCTTGTTTCTCTGTTTTCTTTTTATTTTGTTGAGATAGCTTCTTTCTTTTTTACAGTTGATATTTTGCTTGAACTGCTTTCAGGCACGCTGTTTCCATTAAAGCTTTTGCCGGAACCATTTTTTCATATCGTTAAAAACCTCCCATTTGCCTATTTGATTGATTTTCCTGCAAACATATATCTTGGCCGTTTGGGAGTGGGCGAAATCTTGTACGGTTTATTTATTCAACTTATATGGATCGGCATACTTTCCGCTTTTTCGAAGTATGCGTGGAAACGCGCGATGTCAAAATATGAATCGGTTGGTGCATGATATGAGATACATCACTCTTTTTTTCCACATTGTTAAAATCAATAGCATTAATTTGATGATGTACAGAACCAACTTCTTTATGAATATTATTGACAGTCTCATATGGTTTGTCATTACACTGATTTTTTTCAATACACTCTTTGGTTATGTGGAAAACGTCAATGGATGGAGTATATATGACATTTATTTACTGCTCGGAACGAGCGAGATATTAAAATCCTTAATTTTTGTATTATTTATCAATAACCTTCCGTATATCCCATCATTGGTTAATAAAGGAACCTTGGATCTTCTTTTATTAAAGCCCGTAAACAGCCAGTTCATAGTATCTTTGCGGAAATTAGACATGGGGAATTTCGGGAATTTATTTCCGGCCATTGTGCTTGTTATATATGCATTGATCAATCTAAACGCCACTTTGCAAATTTCTCAAATATTGGAATACTTGTGTTTTATTGTAACCGGAGTGGTGCTGGCTTACGCGCTCTGGTTTATCACTATGACATTATCGATTTGGATCACGAAAGTTGACGGTCTGCACGAATTGTTTTTAGGCGCAATGACGCTATTTAGATATCCGACGTCTTTTTTTAAAGGGATCGGCAGGATTATTTTTGTTTTTATTTTTCCTATAGTGATCGTCGCAAATGTACCGGTGGAACGCCTTCTGGATGTGTCTAATGGAACAAACGTTTATCAGTATTTCTTATATGTTGTTGGTTTTCTAGTATGCAGCGCGATGTTTTGGAAATTCTCTCTGAAACATTATCAGAGCGCGGGAGGGTGATGAGTGTAAGATGAATGCTGACACAACTGTTTTACCAATGGTCGAAATTTTCGAAACAATAGAGGGCGAAGGATCTGCTGCGGGAAAACAGACGACTTTTATAAGGCTGTTTCATTGTAATCTGCGTTGTGTGTGGTGTGATACAAAGTACAGCTATGCCCCCAGCAAACCCGAGTTTGAAGCTACAATAGAAGAAATCGCACATAAGGTTTCCCGTTTAGCAAACCATTATGTTTGTTTGACCGGGGGAGAGCCATTAATCCATGGAGAAAAATCTTTAGCTTTAATTGAGCGGTTGGCTAAAATCGATGTAATTAAAGATATTCATATTGAAACAAATGGTGCTATTCATTTAAAGCCTTTTATAAACATGAGGCGTCTATCCGCTAAAATGGCCAATAAAGTTCGCTTTATCATGGATTTTAAACTTCCAGACAGTGGAGAAATGAAAAAAATGATCTATGAAAATTTCGATTTATTAGACGAAAATGATGAAATCAAATTTGTTATAGGATCTGAAAACGATTTTCAAATCGCTATGGAGATTATTGACAAGCATCATAAAAAAGGCCGTCTATTAATGAGTCCGGTATGGGAGACGATGAAGCCGGCGAATCTAGTCAAAAAAGTTTTAAACAGCCGGCGTAAAGATATTCAAGTTAATCTTCAGATTCACAAAATCATTTGGGATCCGGAAAAAAGGGGTGTTTAATATTAAAAAGAATAATAAGAAAGCCGTCGTTGTTTTAAGCGGGGGATTAGACAGTGCCACCTGCATGGGGATTGCTGAGAATGAAGGCTACAAGCTGCATGCCCTCACGTTTTACTATGGGCAGAGACATTCCAGAGAAGTGGAACAAGCAAAAAAAATAGCAGAGCATTATCAAGTACAAGAGCATAAAATTGTGAATATCGATTTTTTAAAAGAATTAGGAGGCAGCGCCTTAACTGATGAAAATATAGATGTGCCGAAAAAAATGAATCAAGATAACATCCCGGTGACATATGTACCGGCTAGGAATTTAATTTTTCTCTCCTGTGCATCAGCTTATGCGGAAGTGATTAAAGCAGAAGCGATTTACACTGGAGTAAGTGGAGTCGACTACAGCGGGTATCCAGATTGCCGTCCAGAGTTTATTGAAAGCTTAAACAATACGGTCCGCCTTGCGACCAAAAGAAATATCGAAGGGGAAAAAACAAACATTTTTACTCCTCTTATCAATTTAAGCAAAGCAGATACGATAACTCTGGGACTTAAGTTGAATGTGCCTTACGAACTTACTACCTCCTGCTACAATGGGGAAGAGTATGCCTGCGGTGAATGCGACAGTTGCACATTAAGGCTAAAAGGTTTTAAAGAGGCTGGTTATAAAGACCCTATTCCGTACAAAAATATTCAAATGATATAAAAAATGACGAATCGGTAATAGACGCCAACGATCACCATGGCATTTATTTACCGGGTGTTTACGGGAGCGGCAGAGCAATGCGAAATTGCGTCCAAATAAAGTGCAAACAGTGGCAAAACCGCGAAGAAATGAAGGGGAATATCCATCTCGTGCAGATATCCATCAGTCCGCTTTTAACAGGATGACGATCAGGAATTCTCAGAATGCTGTTTGACAAAAATAAGTTTTAAAGTCAAAGGGGGGCTTAGAAAAAATCCCCCTCTATATTGTGCATTTTTAGTAAAAGCTACATCCACAGAAAATAAGCATAATCCGTCGGGACGCTCGCGTGTCCCATTTGCCTCAGCATCGCCGAGATGTTGCCTCTGTGATATGTGCCGTGGTTGATGACGTGATTCGTCATCTCGGCAGCGTTCGTTTCCCTCTCACCCAGCACCGGGTGCCTTACTGTAAGAGGCGCATCGAGATTCTCAGCATCTTCAAAAAATGCTTGGTATTGATGTGCGGTTTCATCAAAAAAAGCGCTCAGCTTTTTGATGTCTGCTTCCTTTAATTCTTCATTAAGCCTCATCGCCAGAGCTTTTGCTTCATCATATCCGCCCCCCGATATGATGTTCAGCCAGAGCGCGTCTGAGACGCACATATGGACAACAACTGCCGAAACAGAAGGGAACACGCTCTTGATTTCTTTCGTGAAAAGCTCTTCAGGAAGGCTTTGCAGGTGCTCAAACACCTTTTGGTTTGCCCAAACGTGGTAGTCAAAACGTTTTGCTGTGTCATGCTTCATATTATGTCCTCCTCGCTTTTAAAGGAATAGAATTCGACAAAACGGCTTCTGTTTCCTTCCGCAGGGAGGATTTATTTGTTTCCATCCCGAAGCTGATATGTCAGGAGGGAAAAGGTATGATGGCGGCGTCTCAGCCGCTAGCGGCACATGCAGACCGAAGCGGTTAAGCTTGCATTTGCCGACGGTCTCGAATATATAACCGAAAACGATCAGATGCCTGCTCAAACAGATGAATTATTGTCAGAAGAATATGCCAAAAAAAAGGGCACTGATAGGGGATACGGCGCTTGACTCCTGCCCGGGGAAGCTACCTGAAGGGGGAACTGTATATTTGGCGTCTGCCGATGAAGAAGGAAACATGGTATTCAAAGCAGCTATACGGGATTCGGTTAAGGTCTGGCGTCCCGAAGACGGGAGTCGCTCTCCAAAACAGAGACTATGAATTTAAGCTGGACCCGAATCACCCGACCCGGAAAAAGGACGTTCCATACGATCATTCCCGGATTTATCACAAAAGACGGTAATCCGGTAGTGTGATGGGAGGGTATATGCAGCCTCAGGGACACGGTCAAACGGTCATGAATCTCCATCCCGCAAACGGCCCTTGATGCCCCGCGCTGGCAATGGAAGGGCGGAAAAAAAGTGCTGCTGGAAACGTCTGTTCCGCAGCACATAGCACAGGCCCTGTCAGAAAAGGGGCATCAAATCGAATGGGCGCTTGATTCAGGATCACCCTCCGCCATGAAAACGGCGTTTTGGCGGGCAAACAGAAACGAGAACAGACTGGAGCATTGCCTCTTGGTAGAACTCCTGAACATCCGCTCTGGCAGTTATTTTTTGTCACGTTTTTCCGACGGGGACACCGGAAAAAGCTCGTCTGACGCTTCGTGTTGATACTGTAACGAACCCGTGTTTTTCCGCCTTTCGCCTCCTGTCTCTTCTAAAACGTTAGCCGCCATATAGCGATGAAAGAAATATTCAAATACGGTCACGCCGATCGCTGAAATGATTGAAGCCATTGCAAGAGACCCATACGGAGGATTATCCTGCATCGCGAGAATGGCCCAGATCAAAATCAGGGCAAGACCGAAATCCGCCATAGTCGCCGTCGTATTATTCGTTCTTGGAAGGAGCCAAAGATCTCCTACCAGGTAGGATACGATCCCTAAAATCAAGGTAAGGACAAATACGTCTCCAAATGGGACGCCGAAAAACAGAGTTAAAATCACATATAATAGAACCAGGCTTGCAATGAACTTTAAACACAGTGCCCATACATGTTTCATAAGTTTCATCACCTTCCGCTTTTATTTTAAAGTGCCGCCGCTTTTTTGCTGTTTATTGCTTTTTTGCTCCTGCTGAAACGCGCTTTCTGTCTCATGATCATTGTTAATCTGTTCGATGCTGCCGTTTTTGATGCCTTTCTTCTCCATGATCTCACCACCTTTTTCACTATATTTTGGATCGATTTTGATTTCTTATTCATGCTTTCCGTTCAGCCTCATTATTTTTTTAAAAACCTTCCTGGACCCATTCTTCCGGTTTTGCGGGACGTCAAGCCGTGCCAAATAATATAGAAAACAGGATTGGCCTGATCGATGCAATACTCTTTCTAAAGGATTTCAAAATGTTCACCGGCCGGCACAGTTTATACAAACGAACTAAAAATGTATTTTTTCTTTTAGAAATACAGAAACTAAAAAAGACCCGGCTGCTGGGAACAGTCGAGTCCTAACTGATCAAGGGGCCTGGGCAAAGGCTTCTTGATGACAGGCCTCTTCCTCTAAACCGGAGAGGCCTATTCGTTTTTTTTCTGCACCGGAAACAATGCCGTCAAGGAGGAAGTGTTACGCTTTATTCATATTCCTTATCAGGTTCTGTATGATCGCAAAACTTGATTGGCTGTCCATCCCGGTCCGTGCACCACGATTGAGTTTGAAAGGCGAGAAACACCGCAGCCCAGGAGTCTTTAAACTGAATCAATATTCCTCCGTCTTTCCATGTGCCATTGTCGTTTTCCCAGCGGCTGCCTCGGGGATTGCCTTGATTCATGTGAATGTTGTGCATTCCCAGACCCGTGTCAAATTTAGAACCGTATACGTAAATTGCTGCATGTTGATCATTTTTTGCTTTATTTGCGTACTCTTCAAGAAATTCGTATAAGTCATTTTTTTCACCGGGCAAGGTATGCGGCAAAGGCGTCATGGCAGGATCGTGATTTGGGAAGCATCGAAATCGTCATCGGCATAGTAGAGAACTTTTGATTGATCCGACGATTTTACGTTGACGACACATCGATAATGTCTGCCATTCTCACCGGCTACATAAATGTCAAGATGCGGTGTTCGGTCATTGACCGGATCTCTTTCGGTTCTCACGACGGTTCCTTTTAAAACGCCATAATGTTCTACAGGCATAAAAAGTTCCTCCTCGCATATGATCAGGGGTGAAGTAAAGCTTGGGAAACAACATGGTGAATGATTTATTCGTTGATTCCCAGAAAAAATCCTTAACCAAGAGCAGTCGCTTTAACGTTTGAAAAACAGGCCCGGCAAGTTCGATGAGAAAGTTTCATCATCAGTATTCCCCAAAAGTCTGTAAAATCCTCTTTTCATCATCATGATAGAAGTTTATTGTTTCATTTTCAGGTTGTTATTGTTGAAAATTTTCAAAAAACATTTTAAATTTCATAATAATGGAATTGTTTTGTTTACAACACTATCCAAACGAGGTAGTATTATGGTTGTTAGGTGCTTCATAACAAAATTTGACGGGGAGTGACGCTTATGAAAACCAGGCTCGTAAAGATTTTGCCGATCGCTGCTGTTTTATCGGGTTTACTAGTAACTTCACAATCCGCATCTGCGATTACCGGCTTGGCTGATAATAAAGAATCAGCGCTTGAAGTTTTGCCGGGGTACCATTTTCAATGGAAACTGCAGACAGCTTCAGATGAAGATTGGTTTCTTTGGCAAAATAATACGGAAGACAAGCATGATTTATCAGCTTCATTAACGTCTCCAAGCGGGAAGAATTTCGATTTGGAAGCGCACCATGTAACGTCGCAAAAAACGGTTGTTGTACAGGCAGAGGATCACGGTTCCGGGAAAACGGATTCGCTCCGCGTCAATGCAGTTCAGCCTGGGGAAAAGGTTTATTTAAGACTGAAGACACATGATGGTGATTATAGTACAACGAGCAATTATGATTTTACTTATTCCATTCAATGAAAAACGGCATTACATTTTGAGGTGGGACGTGAATTTTTAGAACACTCAAGAAAAGACGCCGGACTTTTACTTTCGGCCCGACGCCGATTGTCTATCTTGATAAAGATTCCTTTTTGTAGTCGATGGGGGCCTGGCCGCCATAATTTCAATAAAAAAACAGCCTTGCGAATAAGGCTGTTCGAAAAGCGAGCCCTACCAGCTCGCTTTTTTGATACCCGGAATTTGTCCTTTATAGGCAAGCTCGCGGAAGCAAATCCGGCAAAGCTTAAATTTGCGAATCACAGAGTGCGGTCTGCCGCAGCGTTCACAGCGCGTGTATTCCCGGACTTTAAATTTTTGTTCGCGCTTTTGTTTGACGATCATTGATTTTTTGGCCAATATTTTTCCCCCTTTCAAGATCATGGTTGTATATAAACATAAGTGTGTATGATTTCTGTAAACAACTAATTATAACAAATTAAATAGGATTTGTAAACTGAAGTACGGGAATCATGTAACATTCCATCTTTCGCAAATCATCGAAAAAGCCTTTATTTTTGCGTAAACGCCATTTTTAGACCGATGATGGCAAACAATGAACCTTGGATCAAGTTGATTTTTTTTGCTATGGCAGGGCGCCTTAGCAAAAATTCTCCGGCTTTCCCTGCGAATATGCTGATGATGGTGAAAACGGCCAAAGCCTGAAGCAAAAAGATGATGCCGTACATGAGCATTTGTATCGTCACATTGCCGGCTTCATTGTTGACAAACTGCGGCAGAAAAGCCAGGAAGAATAACGAAACCTTTGGGTTTAAGAGATTCATAATGATGCCTTTTCGATACAAAGATGTTAAACTCACCAAATGCTGATCGGATATATGAAAGCCTGAGCTTTTGTCCCGGAAAGACTGGTACGCCAAATATAACAAATACGCTGCTCCGGCGTATTTCACGAAGGTGAAGGCAAGAGCCGATTTGTAAATGACCGCTGAAATTCCGACCGCTGCAGCGGAAATGTGAAAAACGAGTCCGGTGCAAAGCCCGAAGGCCGTTGATATTCCGGCGCTTTTGCCATTCGATATGCTCTGTGCCAGCACGAATAAATTGTCCGGTCCGGGCATGAGGGTCAGCAATATGGCTGCGCCTAAAAAAGATGCTGCTGATAAAAAGTCCATATGTCCCACTCCATTTCGATGCAACGTTGCTTTGTGCCATTATAACATGCAGAACGTATCGGAAGGTGCGGCTTCCATTTATATTGCGGCGGGCATATTACTAGATTTCATGCAGACGCCTAAAATCCCTTTTAAATATAGGTAAATGTTTATTAAAAAATAAGGATAACAGCCTTTTTATCCAATATTTTGGTTCTTTTTATTAGTACATGTTGTCTCTCATTCTCATAGTTTAATAGTGAGAAAGCATTAAATGAAAGAAAGGGAGAATGTCCATGTATGATCATGATTACTGCAAACCGTATGTAGCGCGTCCTATCGTCTATCCTACAAGGAAATGTGAGTATCATGAGTATTCCAAAACAATTATTCCTCATATTCATCCGCAGCATATTTCCAAAGTAAAGCATCACAAATATGAGCATGTTCATTACTATCCGACCACTTATTCCAAATACGAGCCTGAGTCACATTACCATTCACATCACGGAAAGCCCTGCAACCGCAAACACAAAGAAGAGCGGTATTAACTTTTTGGACTTTCTTAAAAAAGAATGTCTAAACAGATCTGAATATCATTTCAGAGGAAAGCACCCCTTCGGGGTGCTTTTCACTGGGATATAAAGTTAGACAAGTTCGTAGAAATGCTGTGCAAAAGATGGCCAAACTTAAAAAGGAGGGTGCTTTGTGCACCCTCCTCAAGAACAGCCGCCGAAGATTACGTCTCTTACGATGCAAACAGGGGAGACCGAACTTGAATAAAACTGTAATTAATTTTTTAGTAATAATATTTCTTATACGGTTCACACTTAAAATAATATTTTTTATAATGGTGTTTTTTGTCATATTCGTAACCGTAATCATAATCGTACTTTTTGTCATGATCATAGTCATAATCATAGTCATACTTTTTCTTATGATCATAGTCATAATCATAGTCATACTTCTTCTTGTGATCATAGTCATAATCACAGTATTTCTTATCATGTTCAGGTTTATAATAAACCTTCTTACATTTGAACCAGTAATAGTCCTCGTGCTTCTTCTTATCGTATTCGTATTCGCTCATCAGCCATTCCCTCCTTTCTCATTTGTCTGTATATTCTATGCCCTTTATATGAAAGAGATTGTGCGTTTTAAATATATTGGAAAAACAGGCTGGTAACTGGTTTTGAGAGTGCAGTGTCAACCATCTGCCCCTCCGAATATTTTCAGTCGAATGCATTACTGCTTTAAAAGATAATAGGTAAATAGAAAACCTTCATATATAATAAGAGAGAACGATTGAAGGTTCCCGTGAAAGGGGGAAGTATAACATCATGATCGACACGATGCCGAATGAGGTAAGGACAGATTGCATGAATTGTTTCGGACTGTGCTGCGTAGCGCTGCCGTATGCGAAATCCGCTGATTTTGCGTTTGATAAAGACGGCGGTGCACCTTGCCGTCATTTACAATCGAATTTCCGGTGTGCGATACACGAAGATCTTAGAAATAAAGGATTTCGCGGCTGTACCGCTTATGACTGTTTCGGCGCCGGCCAAAAGGTGTCACAAGTCACATATGAAGGTAAGGACTGGCGAAACAACCCTGAGCTGGCGGAAGAAATGTTAACGTATTTCCCATTATGCAGCAGCTTCACGAAATGCTTTGGTATTTGCATGAAGTCCTTTCAATAGAAAGAGCGCAATCAATTCACCGGGATGCGCTTGCGATCCTTGATGAGACGGAACGTTTGACGAAACAGAGCAAGGAATTCATTTTGCAAATCGATGTGTCTGCACATAGAGCGAAGGTGAACGACGTTCTTTTGCGGACGAGTGAAATCGTACGTGCCAAATCACCGAACAAAAAACATCTGAAAAAAATCGGCCGTGGAAGCATCCTCATAGGTGCTAAACTAAGAGGTTCTGACCTAAGGGGAGCAAACTTGAGAGGCGCCGTCCTGATAGCCGCCGATCTGCAGAATTCCGATCTGGGAATGGCTGATCTGATCGGGGCTGACTTTCGGGATGCCGACTTAAGCGGCGCCGACCTATCCGAAAGCATGTTTCTTACGCAGGCTCAGGTCAATGCGGCGAAGGGTGACCGGCATACAAAATTGCCGCCGGCATTAAGGGTTCCTGATCATTGGAAAGCGGCTGATTGAGTAAAAAAACCTCTTCCCGCGAAGGGAGAGGTTTTTAAAAGACGCTGCGGACCAGTCCGCCGTCTGCCCGCAACGCCGCGCCGTTGATCGCGGAGGAAAGCGGGCTGCTTAAAAACGTGACAAAGTGTGCAATTTCTTCCGGCCGGATCAGCCTTTGAATAATCGAAGTCGGACGATTTTCTTTCATAAAGCGCTTTTCCGCTTCTTCGACCGTAAGATGTTCCCCTGGATAGAGAGAGTTCAGCATCGTTTCGACTCCCTCGGTTAAGGTTGACCCCGGCATCACAGTATTTACTGTTACATTTGTGCCTGTTGTAAGCTCTGCCAGGCTTCGGGAAATGGAAAGCTGCATTGTCTTCGTTGCACTGTAATGCGCCATTTCCTGCGAAGGCATCACAGCCGCCTCACTCGCAATAAAAATGACCCGGCCTTCCTTTTTCTCTATCATGTTCTGCAAATACTTACGCGAAAGCCTTACACCGCTCATAATATTCACTTCGAAAAAGCGAAACCATTCATCATCCGGAATATCAAAGTAATCAGCAGGTTCAAAAATCCCTAAATTATTGACTAAAATATCGATCTCAGGATACGCCTCAAATAGTTCATTGCATCCTTTTTCCGTGCCGAGGTCAAAAGCGGCCGGATAAAGGACGGCTCCTGTATAGCGTTGTTTCAACCCGTCTATCGTTTGTTTGACGGTTGCTTCCCGCCGCCCGTTGATGATGACAGACGCGCCTTCTTTCGTTAAGGAAGCGGCAATCGCTTGACCGATTCCTGACGTAGAACCTGTGACCAACGCCTTTTTTCCCTGCAGATTCAGTTCCATCATACATTCCTCCGTTCCTCTTATTTATAAACAAAAATTCAGCGGATCATACTGCCACCATTATGATACAGAACAGCAATCTGCGGTAGTACGCACTTTTTTGTTCCATAGGCACTTTTTTGTACCTGACATCAAAAAGCCCTCCTGGAGGGCGGCAAAACCTGGAGGGGGATTACGGCTGCTGATTCAATTTCTTTACAATGCCTTGATCGATTTCTCTTTCGTTTACTCTTTCCTTGCTTGATACGATCTCTCTTCTGTTTTCCCAACGAATGAGATAATATTGACCTTTCTTCATTTGATCTCCGGAAGAAAGTTTCAGTTTTTTTGCTTTTCCAGTTTTATCATAACCGGTAGTATAATAAGTATACGTAATGTCTGTATATCCATCATCAGCTTTTTCTTTCGCGATTTCAGGATCTGCCGTAATTTTCACATAATAATCTTCCGTTGAATAATACGTCGAGTAAAACAAATACCCGCCTCCGAAAATGATTAATATTGCGGCGATCATTCCAAGAAAAAATTTCATTATTTATCACCTCAGGAGCCATCATACGTTAAAACTGGCGCGCGGAACTATTGATTTAGCTTACATTTTCATTACACCTATGTAAGGAGCAGCTTGCTGTTAAACGTTTGATTACAGAAAAAGGAGAGGCTTTGTCCTCTCGACTTGAGAGGGAATGATATGAAGTCAATAAAATCGATCACCGTTCATTCAAATACATATGTTGTAGGGAAAGGATGCCATCCCCCGGGATTTAAAGACGGTGCTGTCGTGGTGAAGATTACCGAAAAAAACAAGTTTTTCGGGCTGATTAGAGGTTTTGTCGTTCATTTTGATACAAAAGCAGAGCTGCATATTCATTCGAATGACGTCATTGTCGATTGGGGAGAAGGAAGCTAACTAACGGACACGGAAAATGGATATGAGATAACTTTGCTTGATAAAACAAGTTTTCGTCATGCAAAAAGGCAGCAGGATGGGCGGTGACCATTGGGATTTTAGGTGTTTGTAATAGTACATATACATACATATGAACATAGCTTAATAGTGAAAACAAACAGAAAAAAGAAGGGAGAATGTGATTCATGTATCATTGCAATGTCTTACCGCCGATCATTCATCCTACTCATTGCTGCGAGCATCATACATTTTCTGAAACGATGGTTCCTCATATTCATCCCCAGCACACTACGAATGTGAACCATCACCATTTCGAGCATGTTCATTACTATCCGCACACATACTCCAGTTTTGATCCGGTCACACACCATCATACACATTGCGGAGCGCCTTGCTGCTAGTAAAGGGAATGAAATTGTATGAAGTCTCATCCAAAAAAGCATCTAAGCGGATGCTTTTTTTATGTTGAAGTTTCATTCCTTATTGTACAGGTGATTCCCCATTATCTTAAAAAAAAGGTTTCAAACAACGAAAAAATAAAAAGCGCATTTAAGGTAAATGAATGATGGCATAAGGGAGATGCAACCGGCATCAAGTAAGGACCGGGTTCAAAGTTTACGAAGCTGAAAAGAGAATGTAAAAGTGATATTGCAAAGGGTGCGGCAAGAGCTGGGTCATATGAGAGTACGATATGGTTGCCTCTGATGATGCTGTTAAGCGGTAATGAACAGGGGAAACCTTATTTCCAGCTTAAAAAAACACCGATCGCTGTAATCGGTGTTAGAGGGTGCCAAGAGGTTCTTACTTTAGCATATTCACAAATGTTGTTTTTATTCTTTTTTCATATTGTGAACCAATCCTCATCAAAAAGATGCTGTATAAGACACCTCAATTTATAAAATATGCCATGCCAGAGACTCAAGATATTTTATTCTGCTAAATGGCAAAAGGTGAATAAAATTTCAGTTTGGGGTGATGACGACCACAACAGATGCTTCACAACTCTTCATCATAATGAGGAAAACGATTTTATCCTTTTGGCTATTGATATGAAATCATTTTGTAACTATAATGGTTACAAAGGCGTGTAACAGGTCAACAGGTTAATCGGGCAGCTAAAGAAGAGGGATTTTTAATACAAGTCAATAAAAGCTCATGATGATATACATATGTGCTCAATCATTTAATTACAATGGAAAACGGAGGAATCTGCAATGAAAATGTTAGTTACCGGAGCAACAGGAAAACTCGGGTCAAAGGTGGTAAAGACGCTGTTAAAAACTGTGCCGGCAAGCCAGTTGGCCGTTAGCGTCCGCAATCCGGAGAAAGCGGAAGGATTGCAGGAGCGCGGAGTGGAAATCCGCCAAGGAGATTTTGAGCGTCCGGAAACATTGGATTCCGCTTTTGCAGGGGTCGACCGCTTGCTGATCATTTCTGCAGACGGAGATAATGAAACGAGGATTCGCCAGCATACAAATGCGGTAAAGGCAGCAGAACGGGCAAAAGTAGGCTTCATCGCCTATACCAGTATAGCCAATGCCAGCGAGAGCGCGATGTTCCTTGCTCCTCCGCACGTTGCCGCGGAAGAAGCGATATTAAAAACAGGGATTCCTTACTCATTTTTACGAAACAATTGGTATTTGGAAAATGAGGCGTCAAGCATTCAGGGTGTGATGGCGGGAGCTCCCTGGGTGACATCTGCAGGAAGCGGCAAGGCAGGCTATTGACTCAGGAGGAACTGGCGTCTGCCCTTGGCGGCGTATTGGGCAAAGACGTACCGGTTCAGCAGGTTGATGACGCTCAATATGCCGATATCATGAAAAGTGCCGGCGTACCGGATTTTCTCATCCCGATGCTCGTGAATATTCAAAAAGGCATCCGGGGCGGGGCTTTGGATGTCGAGAGCAGCGATTTTGAAAAACTTCTCGGACGTCCACTTACGCCGATCAGCGAGGCGCTGACTCAAATCGTAGACGGAATAACAGAGTAGTTGAAAAACCGGCCTTTGTTCATGTCGACAGAGGCCGGCTTTATTTTTGAGACTTCCGGGATTCTCCAGTTACTTGATTTCGATCGCCGAAGCCTTGTTATCCCAATCCGAAGCCATATTAGCCGTTTTCCCGTACCAATCGGAATGTCTAAACAAGACTCCTTTTCCATACCCTTGAGTTGAAGTATGCTCCCACAGCGTCGTCGAATAGCTTGAAGAAGGTGACGCCGTACTCAAAGAGGAAATTCTGTCGTTCCAGCTGGAAGGCAGGTTTTTAAACCCGTCTCTCCAATAAATATACTGTCCGCCTTTATTTTTATATTCATAGAAATCAGTACAGCAAGGACCGGAGCCTGTGATCTTGAATTTGTCCTGAAGCCTCTGTTTGTCTTTTTCGATAAATGCCTGCAAACTTTTCCTGCTCGTAAAGCCATATGCAAGCCAATCGCCAGCTTGATTCTGTTCAGGCAGAACCATGGTTACTTTTATGTCTTTGTCGGCTTTATTACTCATGTTGATCTGGGAATCCACGTCTTTTCCATCCACTGTTACATAGTGAAACGATTCTATCGTATAATCGTTCCTTTCTTTTGCCGACACAGTGCTGGCCGGCAATGCAGAAATGAAACAGGCTGCTGCAACGATACCCATTCCCACTGTTTTTTTGAGCTTTGTCTTAAACATAACACCACTCCCTTGCTGGATTTCCCCATTTTTCAATAGGCTTGAAAAATCATAGCATTAATAAAATGAAAAACATGTCTTTTTTTGCATAAAAACTTTAAAATGAAATAAATTTACAGTTTCCAATAATTGAATTGAAAGTTGCTCAGGTAAACAAAGTTCAAGTTTCAATTTGAAGGGGGGAAAACGATGTCTAATAAAGTTAATATTTCTTATGGTCAACACCGCTCACAATATGGGGTATTACGGTTGCCGGAAAGGAAAGAACGATGCCCGGTAGTCGTTATGATTCATGGAGGGTTTTGGAAATCCAGATATGATTTAGAAGAAAACAATCCTATTGCTGAGGATTTAACTAGCAGGGGGTATGCCACTTGGAATATTGAATATCGTAGAGTTGGGGAAGAAGGAGGAGGTTGGACAGGGACATTTAATGATGTAATTGACGCTATAAATCATTTATTACAATTAAAGGAACCTTATCGTTTAGACCTATCAAATATAATGATTGTCGGCCATTCGGCAGGAGGTCATTTAGCGCTTTGGTTAGCCTCTCGATCTGCAGCAAAATCAGACCAAACATTTAATGAATTAGTTGTGTCCATTAAGAAAGTAATAAGTTTGGCTGGAGTAACTGACTTAAAAAAAATGTGGGAATTTCACAAAGAAAAAGGGATGAAAAGTCATGTATCCGCACTAATGGGTGGGGCTCCGCATGAGGTGGCTGAACGATATAAAGTTGCTTCTCCAATTGAGTTGTTACCAATGAAAATAGATCATGTTTTAATTCATGGTGTATTAGATCGGCATGTTCCAGTAGAGTTAAGTGAAAATTACTATTCAAAGGCAATAGAAATGGGCAGCAATATAAGCTTAGTTGTGCTGCCAGATGTGGAACATTTTAAAATCATTGATCCTACTTCAACAGCTTGGGATACAGTAATTGATACAATATTTTAAAGCCTAAGGGCGGAATCTTCTTGGATTTACTTATGCAAGCCGGGCTATTTCCCTTCCTTCTTGTGGGTTTAAAGGCCTAATCACTAAGATTCATTTTCATGGATAAGCAGGATTTATCCACCAATTCCCTTCTATAAAGTGGTAAACTCTATACTGATTGTAACTTTAGTATTAGAGGAGAATGTCATGAAAACTTTAGACGTTCAGGCGTTGCACAAAGCAATTGACCATACGCTGGAACAGTTAAAAAAGCAATCAGATGAAATGGCTAAAATCAAAAAAAGCGTTGAAGCCATCACATCCCTTGACGATGCTTTAAAAGGAAAAGGGGGAGACGTGATTCGTGCTTTCTACGAAGAATGCCACACTCCGTTTCTTCAGTTCTACGAAACTTTCATTGACGAATACGAATCGGCATTGAAAAAATTAAAAATGCATTGAATTCCTTGGAGCCGAATCACAACGGATATATTTCGCAATCCTTTCTCGATCACGAATTGGAGCAAGGTTTGAACGCGGCTGATCGAACAACGAAACATTTGGTGTCCAAAGCCAATGCCGCGATTTCAAAAGTCAGCCTTATTGTCGATCTGCCAGATTTAAATGACAACGAATTTCATGAGCAGAATAGAAAAGCATTGACTGACATCAATCAGACGATTGAAAAGCTGCATACGTTTGACAGGGAACAAACAAGCGCCCTCAAAACTGCTGAAAACGATCTTGAGACGATGCAACAATACATAAAAAGACTTGAAAAAATGTATACGGGGCCTAAAATTGAGATTGCCGCCTATCAAAAAGGATCGATTTTAAAACCGGATGAGTTGGATGCTTTGAGCGGGAATCAAGAGACAGCGATGGGAGTCATGTTGGATAAGCTTGATAAGAGATCAAAGCTTGAAAAAGAGATTAGCGAAGTTAGTGAACATGATATCAAAATTTCCAAGTTAAAGAAGAAGCTTGATGATTATGACTTTTCAACAGCTTCAGAGTTTTATGAGATTGCCAAGGAAATTGGATATGAAAATCTTTCCCCTTGGCAACAACGGTATTTCAATGGAATTGAAGGCTCTCGTAATTTTGGCAACGCCATTAAAGGAAGTGCTGAAGGAATCAAAAATGCAGTT